>SLEW01000234.1 GCA_007124575.1 Bacteroidales bacterium
CGTCCGTAAGCACAGTTGGAGGATACCAGGCACCCTTTTGTTCTGGTATTTCGCCGCCCGTAAGGCATGTTGCCCCTTTTTTTATGCTTTTTTTAACCTGTTCATGCAACTCGTCACGGAGCTGCATGCTGGCCTGTGGCCCCAGATCGGTGTCTTCTTCTGTGGGATCGCCCATTTTCTTGCGTTTCATCACCTCCACATAGCGTGTGGTAAACTTTTCCACCAGGGGTTCCACTACGATGAAGCGTTTAGCGGCGATACAGCTTTGCCCGCTGTTGATCAGTCTGCTGTTCACGCAGACTTCAACAGCTGTTTCCAGGTCAGCATCTTCAAGGACCACATAAGGGTCGCTGCCACCCAGCTCAAGTACGGTTTTCTTAAGCATGGAACCTGCCTTGGAAGCAATAGCCCTTCCTGCACCTACACTGCCTGTCAGGGTGACTGCTTTGACCTGCTGGTTGCCGATGACGTCGCCGGCCTTCTTTCCGGGCACCTTCAACACGGCAAACAGGTGTTTCGGAAAACCGGCCTTTGCAAACACTTCGGCGATGGCCAGTGCTGACCCGGTGACGTTGGAAGCGTGTTTGAGCAGAGCGCCGTTTCCTGCCATCAGGGCCGGTGCGGCGAAGCGAAACACCTGCCAGAAAGGGAAGTTCCAAGGCATCACCGCCAGCACCAGTCCCAGGGGCCGGTAGGCGATGTAGCTATGGCTTGCCTCCGTAGGTACCGGCTCGTTGGAAAGGAAATCGGCCGCATGGCGAGCATAGTAGGTGCATACAGCAGCGCATTTTTCGATCTCGCCAAGCGACTGCGTGATGGGCTTTCCCATCTCAGCGGTCATCAGGCGGGCATAATCTTCCTTGCGCTCACGCAGGTAAGCGGCGGCGGCTTCCATCAGGCGACTACGCTCCTCAAAAGTCGTTTCTGCCCAATGCTGCTGAGCCGTGGCAGCGTGGTCTGCGATGTCGTTGATCTCCTCCGGGGTATGTTCATTATATGATGCGATGATCTCGCCGTTGGCCGGATTTATTGATTGTAGCATAACTCGTATGTTTATGTTTTTCTGAGATCTTTCGTTTTACGTTCATTTCTGCTAGTTACTATCTGCTTCTTACTTCTTACTTCTTACTTCTTACTTCTTACTTCTTACTTCCTACTTCCTACTTCTTACTTCTTACTTCTTCTTCCAGCTTAACCCTCGTCCTGGGGAGGCATTGCGGGTATTCGCGCTGGATGAACCCGACGAGCTTCTCGCGGAGGTATACGCGCAGTTCCCAGGCGTCGGGGGAGGATGCGGCGCTCACCAGGGCGCGCAGTTCCAATGTATGTTCGCGGGCGTCGGTAACCTGCAGCACGTTGACCTTGCCATCCCAGTACTTATTGTCCTGCACAAGGCGTGTCAGCTCTTTTCTTACTGCTTCTATGGGAATGGTATAGTCGGTATAGATAAACACCGTGCCGAGGATGTCGGCCGAGGTACGGGTCCAGTTCTGAAAGGGCCTTTCCAGGAAATAGGTGGTGGGAATTACCAGCCGGCGTTTGTCCCAGATACGCACTACCACATAGGTGAGGTTGATCTCTTCGATCCAGCCCCATTCGTTTTCTACGATCACCACGTCATCCAGGCGGATGGGTTGGGTGATGGCGATCTGGATGCCCGCCAGGATGGTTCCCAGGGCTTTCTGTGCGGCCAGACCAATGACCAGTCCGGCCAGGCCCGCAGAGGCAAACAAACTGATGCCGATGTTGCGCATGCCGTCGAACTGCATCAGGGTGAAAGACACCGCGACAAGGATGATTATGAAGACCAGGATCTTCTCCAGGATGTTGTATTGGGTATGCAGTTTTCGAACGCGCAGGTTGTCGGATACCGTCATGTCATAACGGGACAGCATGCGGTTTTTAACAGAGCGAATGGCGGCAATCAATGCCCAGGTGACACCCGCAACCAGCAAAATGGCACCAATGGTCTGCAAGACCCGGTGCATTTCCTCCGGGATATATGCCGGATCCCGGCCGAATATCATCAACAGCAAAGCGATCACGAAGATCACGAAAGGTAATATGAAACGCTTCATTATTTGGTGTTTTTGTTTATTTTAAAAGTAAGAATTATATTCCAATTCTGCAGATGGTCTGTTAGTATCTATTCGATAAAATCAGACCGCAGCCGGGTATCTATATTTTTTACCTGGCAGATTGTCAGTAGCAATTCTACCTGGTTGCCAGGCAATATGAGATGATGGTTTCCGAGAGGGGCTTCTTTAAGGCGCGCGATCGCTTCCGGTTGAAGGGCGATATCCGTTTGTGTGCGGCAGGCGTAGAGGAGGCCGGGACGCGACAGGATAGTCCCCGGTGCGATAAATGCCTTTTGCAGTTTCTCATCCATGCGGAAAACCGTCACCTCTGAAGGTTGTACATGTCCGGCAATGGCGGCTGATTTATCTGTTTCAAAATGTGTGTCGATGGTAAAATCCTCCAGAAGGTCCAGGGGTGCCGTGCAATGCGCAAAAAGCACGCTGTTTTCGTTTATCGATGCCACATTGGCCATCCAGGGGATCTGGCCCGTGACCGCTTTTATCAGCATCATCCCGGCGAGGCTCACCAGGTCGCCTTCGCATCCTGACGGGAATCCTTTGCTATTTAACAAGGCCAGGGAAAGACACGCCGTCACATGATGGTCATTTACCATGTCAAAACATTCCAGCGTGAGCCCATCAAGGCGATGCTTCCTGATCAGATCCACCAGAAAGGCATAGATTCCGGCCTCTTTATGCCAGGGATTTACATCCTCCTCCGGAACATTTCCGGTTTGTCCGGTGGTTTCCTTACCAGAAGGATAACCTGCTTCCTCTTGTTCGCCGGTTGTGCCATGTTTTTTCTGATGGTGTGCAAAGACTTCGAGAAACTCCGGATGCGGCGGATAATCGAGATAGTCGGGGATCTTTTCCCAGGGCAGATGCAGGATGTCAATGCCCAGGCGATCTTTAGCTACCTTGGGGTTAAGAGCAGAAGCCACGAGCCAGTGGGAAACATCTCCGATGAGACCGGCGCGTTGGCCCTGCAGTTTTCGCAAACCAGAAAATACACGCGCATAAGTCATGAATAGCGTTTCGGCCTGGGCATCATCCAGGGACAGGATCTTGGTGGGGATCTTTTGTGCGGATGCCCACGCTTTCACCTCCATGGCCGAGGCAAAGGCATTGCCTTCCGAACCGGCAAGCAGAAGTGCAAACCGGCCGGGAGATAACCTGTTGATAGCCGTGAGTTCAGAACCCCCGCTGAGGAACAACAACACATCCGGATGCTCATCATCCATTTCAAAACGGACATCCATAAAACGGGAAGAAAGCTTTGCCAGACCATCCCGGAGAAAGTTTTTGCCTGCTTGATTATGTGCAACTGCAGAAACGAATAAAGTGATTTTCATAATCCATACATTTTTCCCCTGTTCAATCTTAGGGATTATTTTAGCTATTATACCCAAAAAGGGAAATAAATATACAAGTTTAATCCTTACCTGCCTGCAGCAGTCACAAGGTTTCTGTCAGGATATCCTAATTATTTAAAAACATTCTACTGATTTTTATTATGCCATGGCTTCATGTTCC
>SLEW01000252.1 GCA_007124575.1 Bacteroidales bacterium
ATCATGAATAAATTTTTAACTGAAATAGAGTTGCTTGAGACCTTAAATAGTGACTTGTATGCCAATGATTTTTTGCTTACCTGGGAAAAAAAGGAAGACGATCTGCGTGCTATTTTGCATGTAGCTTCTGTGTTAAAGCAGATGCGGGATCAGCAGATATCATCGCGAGTGTTTGATTCAGGCCTGGCGGTATCCAACTTCAGGGATAAGTCCACGCGCACACGCTTTTCTTTTGCCTCAGCCAGCAACATGCTCGGCCTGGCTGTGCAGGATCTGGATGAAGAGAAATCGCAGATCTCACATGGAGAAACAGTACGTGAGACAGCAGCTATGATTTCTTTTTTGTCAGACTTTATAGGGATACGCGACGACATGTACCTTGGAGAAGGAAATAAATATATGCGGGAGGTAGGAGCTTCGCTTGACGAAAGTCACGCTGAAGGCATCCTCCCGGTTCGACCGGGCATAATAAACCTTCAATGTGACATGGATCACCCGACCCAGTCGCTGGCCGACCTTATGCACCTTCAGAAAACTTTTGGCTCCCTGGAATCCCTCCGTGGTAAAAAGTTTGTCATGAGCTGGGCTTACTCGCCGAGTTATGGCAAGCCATTGTCAGTGCCACAGGGTATCATTGCGTTAATGACCAGGTTTGGGATGGATGTGCATCTGGCATATCCTGAAGGGTATGATCTTATCCCTGAAATTACTGAGAAAGCAGCATTTTTTTCCATGCATAGCGGTGGTTCATTCAATATGGGGCATTCAATGGAGGAGGCCATGGCAGATGCCGATATTGTATATCCGAAAAGCTGGGCTCCCTATCATATCATGCAAAAACGCACTGAGCTTCTTAAGCAGGCTGACAAGCCGGGACTTGATAAGCTCGAGCAGGAATGTTTGAGTAATAATGCCAGGTATATGGATTGGGAGTACGGTGAGAAACACAAAAGTATAACCAGGGATCAGGATGCTCTTTATATGCATTGTTTGCCTGCAGACATATCAGGAGTTTCATGCAGCAAAGGAGAGGTTGAAGCGGATGTGTTTGAAGCTTCGCGCCTGCAAACATACCGGGAAGCGGGCTATAAGCCATACATAATCGCTGCCATGATGTTGTGTTACCGTTATCCTGATCCCGCTGCCATATTAAAGCAATTAATTGAGCGGAGCAGGCCCAGGGTGTCTTATATTTAAAATCTGAATGCTATGCGTATAGGGAAGATGGTACTTCTGATCATGCTTGCTTTTACAGCAGGTGTCGCCATGGCAAAGTTCGGCAACGGTATCAACATAGACATGTTGCGAAATGCCGGCAAATTGCTGGGTTTTTCATTTACTGAAGAGCAGTATGAATATATGATGCCCTCGGTAAGGGTGCATATGCAAAGTGCTGAAGCCTTGCGTGAGGCCGGTCTGGAAAATCATGTGCTTCCTGCCTGGTCCTTCAGCCCGCTTATAGGCGAATATGAAATTCCTGAACAGGAAGATCCTGCGGCATGGGTTATCCCCGATGATGTGCGCATGCCTGATAAAATCGATGAACTGGCCTTCTATAGTATTCCCGAACTGGCGTCATTGATACATAGCTTGCAGATCAGCTCTGAAGAGCTTACGCTTTTTTTTCTGAATCGCCTGAAACAATACAATGACACTCTGGAGTCTGTAGTAACTTATACCAGAGATCGTGCCCTTGAGTCTGCCAGGCGTGCTGATGCCGAGCTGGCCGAAGGAAAGTCTCGGGGCATCCTTCATGGGATTCCATTTGGTGTTAAAGACCTTTTGGCGGTAAGCGATTATCCGACTACATGGGGTGCTATGCCATATCGTGACCAGTATATAGACCATACAGCCAGTGTGGTTAGCAAGCTTGATGAAGCCGGGGCAGTTCTTGTGGCGAAAATGAGTCTTGGAGCTTTGGCTATGGGGGATGTCTGGTTCGATGGGAACACCAAAAACCCCTGGAACCTCGAGCAGGGATCAAGCGGTTCATCAGCCGGTTCAGCGGCTGCCGTATCTGCAGGACTGCTTCCGTTTGCCTTGGGCTCGGAAACCCTGGGAAGTATTGTGTCACCTGCTACCCGCTGCGGTGTAACCGGCCTCCGGCCCTCATGGGGGCGTATTTCAAGGGATGGTGCTATGGCACTAAGCTGGACGATGGATAAGTTAGGCCCATTAGCCCGGAGTGCCGGCGATGCAGCCATAGTGTTTGATGCCATACATGGGCCTGATGGACTCGATAACAGCCTTATAGAAGCAGGCTTTTCCTTCGATCCTGAGGTGAACCTGGATGAATTAAGAGTTGGCTATATTGAGGCTTTTTTCCAGGATGATTATACCGGAAGGGATAATGACAGCCAGGTACTTGAGGACCTGCAGTCGATGGGTGTGGAGCTTATTCCCGTGGAGTGGCGTTTCAACCTGCCCGTTAATGCCCTGCGCATCATACTGCATGCAGAAGCTGCAGCTGCCTTTGATGAACTCACCACCAAAGGCCTGGACTCCCTGCTGGTGAACCAGGATATTCATGCATGGCCCAATTTTTTCCGGGCAGCCCGGTTTATACCTGCTGTTGAATATATTAATGCCAACAGAGTCAGGCACAAACTTACCCGTGAAGTAAATGAACTGATGAAATACTATGATGTGATCATCACCCCCTCTTTTGGAGGCAACCAGCTGCTTGTTACCAACCTGACGGGCCACCCTTGTGTGGTTATGCCAAATGGCATGTCTGATGCCGGAACACCAACAAGTATTTCTTTCATCGGACCCCTGTTCAACGAAGATAAACTGCTGGCGCTGGCTGCCAAATGGCAGGAATACAGTGAACACCATCTTGAGAGACCACCTTTTTTTGATCCGGCCGGCAATGAATATTAATTAAAATCACAAAACATGGAATATAAACATCCACTCTACATCAAATTGCCCATGGTCCTGCTGACCATTGTGCTGACAGTAGCCATCATGATAACGGCCAAAAGCGTTCTTGTGCCGCTGCTGATCTCAGGATTGTTTGCCGTGCTGATCAGCCCACTCTCATCCTACCTTGAGAAAAATGGGTTTCCGAAACTGCTCGCCGTGGCCATAAGTCTGATTGCTCTCCTTGCCTTTTTGTTCGGACTGGCATACTTTTTCTACAACCAGCTTATTGGCTTTGCTGATGAAATAGGGCACCTGGAAAGAAAAGTAAATGAATGGATTCATACATTTAATGAGTTCAGCGAAAGATACATAGAAGGTGCTGTGCCTATTTCATTTGAAAACGTACAGAATGCCGTATTCCGCTATATTCGTGACAACGTAACCACACTCACCCAGGGAGTAATTGCCACGGCAACCACCGTGACCATTGTATTTATTATTCCCATATACATCTTCCTGTTCCTTTATTTCAGGCACTTCCTCATTGCCTTTATCATGCGTGCATTTCCTGATCATGCGCAGGACAAAGTGCAGCATGTGGTAGGCAAAGTTAAGCTGGTGGTACAAAATTACATTGTGGGCATGTTCATAGTAATCCTGATTCTTTCTGTGCTTAACAGTATTGCGCTGTATAGCCTCGGAATCCGGCATGCCATGCTGTTCGC
>SLEW01000230.1 GCA_007124575.1 Bacteroidales bacterium
AGCACGCCTGATGCTGTTGTTGATAACCACCCACATGGGCTGATTGAACCATTTATCCAGGATTTCCTGGTCATCAAAACGGTATATCAGCACGCCGTTGGTGTAAAAATCAATGCGTTCAGGCGTCCATTCTACGGCAAACACATAAAACTCCCTGCCAATATCCCGGCGGGCACCGATCTTTATCGGCCATGCCCCCAGCTGTTTGGGGTTATCCTGTGTGCCCCAATGCAAATTGACTTCCTGGTATATGACGTCTCTGCCTGTTTCACGTCCATAAGCCTCAATAACATCTATTTCCGGCGGCCAGGGCGGACCCCACAACCAAAACGCCGGCCAGCTGTGCGGCGCATAAGGAAGCGTCATCCTGGCTTCAAAATAGCCATATTGCTGCTTGATGAAGTTATATGAAAACAACTTGCTTACCTGGTAAGGAAATTCAATCACTGAATCCAACTGATATGCATAGATCTCCCTGGGATTATAACGGCTTGTGAAAGCTGCATAGCCCCCTTCACGTAACTCAGGAGGACCGTAGTGTACATTCAGTCTGCGCGGATGATACATGTGCGACCCGCCAACCTTCCAATGATTCTCATCCCCCGTGTCATTCCACGATTTCCGCTCAAAGGTCTCATTCAATACCAGGGTATAACCCTCCTTCTCTAATTCAGACTTGTTTTCCAGATTGTCTGAATCAAATATCCTGTAGGTGCCATATCTGGATCGCAAATATCTGTTTTGGGTGTCACAGCCAGAAAAAAGCAACAGGACGATAATTGCTGCTATAAAATATTTAGTCGTTCGCATGGGTTAAATATAATAAATTATGACAGCTTCTTGTGTTTTATGTAAATAAACTGTATATTTATAGTGAACAAAAAAATTAAGTCCTATGAGTGATTACAGATTACATCAGGAAAAAGCGAAAGCCCAATTGGAAGAATGGGAAGCAGAACTTGACAAGTACCGGGCACAGATGAAAAAAAAGGAAGCCGGTGACAGGATAGAGCTGGAAAAAGAACATCAGAAACTGGAGCAAAAGTTTCAGGAGGCCAAAGCAAAGTATGATGAGATGAAAAGTTCCGGGGAAGAGGCATGGGAGTCTATGAAAGATGGTATGGAAAGCGCCTGGAATGAAATTTCTTCAGCTTTTGAAGACGCAAAGTCTAAATTCTGATCTTTTAAGGGCTTATGATCTTTTTATGCCGGATGACTGGATGTATATTGAACATTCATTCATCCGGTATTGTAATTTTGAGGTAAAATTATAAACCAAACATAAAGTGCATGCCTGAATATAATGGAGCGATGATGCAGTATTTTCACTGGTACTCGCCGGCTGACGGAAACCTCTGGAAAAAACTGGCAGAGGAAACCGATTCACTGGCAGAAGCAGGGATCACTGCACTCTGGCTGCCTCCCGCTTACAAAGGGGTAGCCGGAGGGTATGATGTGGGATACGGTGTATACGATCTTTTTGACCTGGGTGAGTTTGACCAGAAAGGATCCGTTCGCACAAAATATGGTACACGGGAGGAATATCTTGCAGCCATCAAAAAAGCCCGGGATGCCGGAATACAGGTTTATGCAGATATCGTATTCAACCATAAGCTGGGTGCAGACCATATGGAATCATTTAAAGCTACACCCTATGATCTTGAAAACAGGCAGGAAGCCATCGGAGAACTTCAGCCGGTAAAGGCCTGGACCCACTTTACCTTTCCTGGCCGCAACGGAAAATATTCCTCCCTGCAATGGCAATGGTGGCATTTTAATGCCGCAGACCACCATGCCATAGAAGATGCCGATGACGCAGTATACCTTTTCGAAGGCAAGACTTTTCATGAAAATGTAGACAGCGAGAAGGGCAACTTTGACTACCTGATGGGCTGCAACCTGGATATTAACAACCCGGACGTGCAAAAGGAGCTTTTCTACTGGGGTGAATGGTACCTGGAAACTACAGGCGTAGACGGCTTTCGTTTTGATGCAGCCAAACATGTGCAGTCCGGCTTTTTTACCGCCTGGCTTAATCACCTCGCAGAACACAGCAAACGCAAGCTTTTTGCCGTGGGCGAATACTGGTCAAACAGCAATGAAGCCCTTCAGAAGTTCATTGAAAATACCGAAGGGCATATCATGCTTTTTGATGTGAACCTGCACTATAACTTTGCCCAGGCAAGCAAACTGGGTAAACATTTCGACCTTACAACCATATTCGACAATACCCTTGTGAGCGAACATCCCGAACTGGCAGTTACGCTGGTAAGCAATCATGACACACAACCCCTCCAGGCCCTGGAGTCAAGGGTAGAGGCCTGGTTCAAGCCCCTGGCTTATGCACTCATCCTGCTCCGGCGCGATGGCTATCCTTGTGTGTTCGCTGCCGACTATTATGGTGCGTCTTATAAAGATAATGATAGCGATGGCCAGGAGCAGGAGGTGACTATGGCCAGCCATAAGTGGATAATAGATAAATATCTTCTGGCAAGACGTAAATATGCCTATGGTGATCAGTATGACTATTTGGATGACCCAAATTGCATCGGCTGGCTGCGCACCGGCAATGAAGATCATCCAGGCAGCATGGCCGTGGTGATAAGCAACGGCAAGGAAGGTGAGATCAGCATGAAAACTTCTGCTCCGGATAAATCTTTTGTCGACCTGACCGAACACATACAGCAGGAAGTGACCACCGATAGCGAAGGATGGGCTGCGTTTCCCTGTTTGGATGCATCGGTATCGGTATGGGTGCCCCGTCAGTAATTATCTGCTTGCCTTCAGGAGTTCCAACCCTGATACCGATGCTGTCCAGCATATAAAAAGTGCCGGGGTTTATGTTCCCAATAAAAAAATAGCCGGTCTTTTATGCAGATCCGGGTAAGCACGGGATTGCCATTGAAATATGGTTTTTGTCTGGACAAATTCTGTGGGCATGGTCAGGTCAGCAGCGATGCATAGCCGGGTATCCTGGCTGCAATATTTAAGCAGGTCAGCCAGCAGCGAATTATTTCTGAAAGGGGCTTCCATAAAGATCTGTGTGGCTCCGCTTTTTTGAGTTTCCCGCTCCAGGGCTTTAATCTTTTTGATGCGCTCAGGTTGGTGGATGGGAAGATATCCATGAAAGCAAAATTCCTGCCCGTTCATGCCGGACGTCATGAGAGCCAGCATAATGGAGCTGGGTCCTGAAAGGGGTTTTACCGCAATGCCTTGTTCGTGAGCTTCTGCCACAATTATTTGTCCGGGGTCAGCAATGCATGGCGCACCTGCCTCTGAAAGCAATCCCGTCGACTCTCCTCGTTGGCAGGATTCCAGAAAGCGTTGCCGCTCAGATACTGTAGTGTGTTTGTTTAGCAGAAAAAAAGTAACCTCGTCGAAATCCCTGTCATAACCAGCCCTTCGAAGAAAACGCCGGGCAGTGCGCAGGTTCTCTACGATAAATGTGTTTAATAGCTTAACGATCCGGATATTGCCGGAAGGCCATACCATGGAAAGCTCATTTTCTCCCAGTGATGAGGGAATAAGATATAATGTGCCGGTTTGCGGGTTATTTTTGTGCATAATGGCTCTTTTAAT
>SLEW01000146.1 GCA_007124575.1 Bacteroidales bacterium
GAAGGAGTTAAGGTGGCAGCTGTAAACACCGAAAGGGATTCAGACAAGTGGCTTGAGGCCATAAGCGATTATCCTGAAGAATGGATCCACATGCATGACAAAGAAAGAGAGGCTCAAGTACTGGATACTTATAGCATATATGCCATTCCGAAGATATACATCCTCGATGAAGAAAAAAGAATTCTTGCCCGTGATATCGGGATAGACCACATCGTAGGCTTTATCAGGCAGGACATGCAAAATTAGCCGCAGTCAGGCTGGAGGGATGTTATATTAACACCTGTGGCTTTATTTTCTCTTCAGATTGCTTAAGAGAGGGAATAATAATGGTAAAGACAGTACCCCTTTCCTTATCAGATACAAATTTTACTTCTCCCTGAAGATATTTTTCCGTCAGGATCTTAATGCTGTAAGTACCCCATCCCCTTCCGCGACCTTTGGTGGAGAAGGATTTCTGGAAAAGTTTTAATTGATCATTTTTAGGAATCACCTGTGGGTTTTGTACAGACACTTGCGCCTTACCCTTCTTTTTGTCATAGTCTGCAGATACTCTTACCACATCAGATTTATTGCTGGCTTCAAGCGCATTTTTTATCATGTTCATCAACACTCTTCTGAGTAATGTACGTTCAGTTACAATGTTTCCCGCTGACGCATCCAGTTCGATTTGCCTGTATTTGAATTTATGCATATTTTGCAAGGCGCTGATCACTTCTGAGACAATGTCACTGATGTCGATCAGGGTGAAATTGGGTTTTAGAAGCTGGTTTTCGGCACTGCTGATCAACCGGTACGACTGCACCTCATCGTTGATGTTTTCAGCCACTTCGCTCAGCATTTTTTGCACCTGCTCGTCAGGCAACTCCTTATGGGTTTCACTCAGGCCACCAAGAATGGCTGCTGTATTCAGAATGTCGTGAAGGAATATGCTTTCAAGCATCTGCCTTCTTTTCTTTTCGCTGATGTCTTCCAGGACACAAAATATAAATTTCTCCCCCGCAAAAGTAAATGGTTTGGTTGTAACACTCAGGGTAAGCGAAGCACCGTTTGTCAGGGCAATGTTACATTCGTCATGTCCTTCCCTGCCATGCTCACTGGCTGTGATGGCTGCATTGAAGCCGCATACACTGCAAAACTCGGATGAACCGCAGCCAAGCGCTCCTTTGGCAACATTAATACAGCCCAGGCATTCTCCCGGCCGCTGGCCCTTGCCGTTTCCGCTTGCACCCTCCTTTTCTGAAACGGGATGACGGTTAAGGTAAACCACTTGTCTTTGCTCGTTCAATATCATCAGCACGTTTGGGGTATGCCTAAGCAATTCGACAAAAAAGGGACTGTTCAGGATTTTCTCTGACTGATATTGAACCTGAGGTTCTGATATTTTATGCGCCGGGTCAAACATTGGGGTCATGTTGGTCATGAAGCGAATTTACAAAATTCTTTTCATTATCATGCGCGGAAACCCTGTTGTCATAAATTGCAATTATTTTAATAAATTTGTTATAGACCGTAAGATAAACAAGAACGCTATATGTTAAACGAACAAGATTTAAGGCAACTGGAAAGCAAAGGCATCACAAAAGATGTATTTCTGCAGCAGATAGAACATTTCAAAAAAGGGTTTCCTGCCATGGATTTAGACCGGCCTGCCACAGCAGACGATGGCATTCGCAGGCTGGAAGAACGCAGTATCAACACCTACATTGACACCTATGATTCACGTGTTGGCAGTTTCCGGGTGTTGAAATTTATCCCTTCCAGCGGAGCCGCCACAAGGATGTTTAAAGACGTGTTTGCCTGGCGTGACCTGCTGATTGCCGGAGTAGAACCTGATAGCATTATGGAGTCCAACCCGGAAGCAAAGAAGTTTTTTCAACAGCTGCAACAATTCGCTTTTTGGGAAGACCTGCGGATTATTATGGATAAAGATGACCTGGATGCCGATCATCTGCTGAAAACCGGAAATCTGTTACCCATTCTTGATTACCTGTTGTTTGATCCCGGACTTGACTATGCTGCGCTGCCCAAGGCTTTAATAGCATTTCACCACTATGGAAATGATAACCGGACGGCCATGGAAGAGCACCTGCCGGAAGGTGCCGCCTATGCCAGGGATACGGATGGCAGGGTCAAGCTGCATTTTACGCTTTCACCAGAGCATATTGAAGCATTCAAATCAAAGGTCGAACAGGTCAAACATAAGTATGAGCAAGCTTTTGATGTGGAATTCGAGATCAGCTGGTCGGTACAAAAGCCATCTACCGACACCATCGCAGTGGGCCCCGACAACCTTCCCTTCCGCGAAAAAGACGGAACCCTGCTGTTTCGTCCAGGCGGACATGGAGCGCTTATTGAAAACCTGAATGACCTCGATGACGACATCATCTTCATCAAAAACATAGATAATGTGGTGCCAGACAGATTAAAGGGCCCCACCATTCAATATAAAAAGGTGCTGGGCGGCATCCTTATCCAGCTCAAAGATGAGGTGGCATACTGGATGAAGTTGCTGGAGGCAGGCACACTGGATGAAGAACAATACATGTTGTCCCTCGACTTTGCCTGCAACGGATTAAACATTGACAGGTCATTGTTTCCTGAGAATTCTGAAGAGGGGTCTGAGGTATTGAAGAAGCAGCTGAGCCGCCCGATCCGTGTATGTGGCATGGTACAAAATGAAGGTGAGCCCGGTGGGGGGCCATTTTGGGTTAAAAACCCCGCAGACGGCAGCAAGTCACTGCAAATCGTGGAAAAATCACAGATAAACACGAATGACCCTCAACAGTTTAACATACTGAAAAAGTCTACCCATTTTAATCCGGTTGACATTGTATGTTCCTTCAGGGACCATAAAGGAAACAGTTACCATTTACCTGATTTCGTGGATCCTGAAACAGGGTTCATCAGTCACAAGTCCAAAGACGGCCAGGAGCTCAAAGCACTGGAGAGGCCGGGGTTGTGGAACGGTGCCATGGCACACTGGAATACGGTATTTGTGGAAGTTCCTCTGATCACCTTTAACCCCGTAAAAACGATCAATGATCTGCTGCGGGATCAGCACCGGTAAATGTTTTCAACTCCAGCTTCCGCCCGTCAAAAACCGCATAACTGTAGTGACTCATCCAGTCACCAGTGTTAATGTAACGTACACCAGGAGCTATCTCCAGGTTCATGGGAAGATGACGGTGACCAAAAACAAAATAATCTACCTCCCGCTGTTTGAGTATTTCCCGGGCATAAAGAATCAGCCATTCCTTGTCTTCACCAAGGAACACTTCGTCTTGCTGCCTGTTGGCAATCCGGCTCTTCTTTGAAAAAAAATCTGCCAGACGAAGTCCGAGGCCGGGATGCAGGGCAGCAAAAAGCCGGTGACAGAGTTTACAGGAAAAGAGCGACTTTAGCAGTTTATAGCCTTTATCACCCGGGCCAAGGCCATCTCCATGGGCCAGATAAAATCGCCTGCCCAATATCTTAGCCTCAAGAGGCTCGCGGTGCATGATCAGGCCCAGCTCACTTTCAAAATATGAAAAAACCCACATGTCGTGGTTACCCGTGAAATAATGCACGGGGATGCCTTCATCTGTCAGCTCCGCAAGCTTTCCGAATAAACGTACATACCCCTTGGGCACCACTTTGCGATACTCAAACCAGAAATCAAAAATATCTCCTAAAAGATAAATTGCCCCGGCCTCGTGTTTGACATGATCAAGCCATCTGACCAGATGCTTCTCTCGTTCAAGACTGGACATGTGAGAAGGAACGCCGAGATGGCTATCCGAAAGAAAAAAAACTTTACCGGCCATATTAATGAATACATCATTAGTAATGAGCAAATTTAGCCTTTTATCCTGTAAACCTGCAGCAATTTAGCTATATGTACAAATTATTTTTCTTTTTCTGACGCCCGCAATGGAAAACCTGCCGGACCCAAAAAACAAACATGCGTATATTCGCCATCTCATCAGATTATCGTATCTTTATCATCCCAATCAACCAGATGGAATTATAGCGTTAACCAAAAAAATAGTGATAAATGAAGAATCTTGTTCAAAAGTTAGAAGGGCTGAAAGGCAAAAAAATTGATCCGGCACTGGTAAAGAATGTATTATCAGAAATTGATTTTAAGGCCCTTGACTATAAAGACTACCTCGAGGGTAAAGACATCAGTGAATACAACCGGATACGAATCAGCGAAGATCCACTGCAGGTTTTCCTGATGACCTGGCCCCCACAGTTTCTTCTTCCCATTCATCAGCACAAAAACTTTTGGGGATATGTAATTCCCATTGAAGGTATTGTAGCAGAAACGATATATGGCTATGCACCCCGCAAAAAGAAAGTTTTCCTGCATCCTACCAAAACCTATAAGCAGGGTGAGATCATATATGAGCCATATAATGTTATCCATAAGCTGCAAAACACCTCACCCCTGGATATCACTGTAAGCGTCCATATCTATTACCCGCCCACATTTGACTATAAAGGCACCATGATCTTTGATGCGCAGAACAGGAAAATGGCGGTGCTGAATGAGAAAGCAACCCAGTTAAGCTGGGATCTTCCAGAAGATCATTATGATTCTGTGTTGGAAGAAGCCTATGATGTGGAAAAGCTTTGGTAAATCAAGGGCCCCCGTAAATTAAGCCGTTTGGTTATCTTTGCCACCGTATATCAATACGGTGGTTCTTTTTTGTGGTCAGAAAGCTGCCCGGAGTTGCTTCTTTCTTTTTCAAAAATTACAGAAAGTGTATCTCGAAGGCTTTCGGGGTTCAGGTCTTTTTTGATGATGATTCCTTCGGGATCTATCAGCAAGGAATAAGGAATACCTTCCAGGTTATATAAAGACACGACAGGGGAATTCCAGATGCGCAGATCGCTTACCTGTGTCCACGTAACACTATCCTCCTCAATGCCTTGCAACCACTGATCGCGGGTACGGTCCAAAGATATGCCATATATTTCAAAACCATATTCCTGGTATTCATCATAAACATCCTTGAGTTTGGGGTTGGCTTTACGACATGGAGCACACCATGCAGCCCAGAAATCCAGCAGGACATACTTGCCCCTGAAGGAAGATAAAGAAACCAGATTACCCTCAGGACAAGGAAGGATCACCTCAGGCGCTTCCTTGCCCACGGCGACATTCTCATTTGCCAGGCGTCGCTGGGCTTCATTTCTGCGATGTCTGTTCACCCGCCGGCTCAAATCCAGCACATGCTTATTGGTGGGATAAACCCTTGAAAGAGACTCGCTTAAGAGCTCAAAGTATTCAAAATGTTCATTTTCACGCAACAGAAGCTCGTTACCAAAATAATGATAGAGCGCCATGATAGACGCCAGTGACCTGGGGTTATCACGTATGAAACTCTTTACATACTCCTGCTGCGAACGGTATATCTCACGATACGCCTTAATCAACTCATCACGGATCTCCAAAAAATCATCTGCATACTGGTGTTCTTTAAAAACAGCAGACAAAGAATCTACCTGGACATATTGTTTTCTCATGTGCCGGTTTAATTCAGACAGTAACGACGAACCCGGCGAACCTTCAATTTTATGATTATCAGCCAAATCCTGCGCATCACCCTGAATTTTTACACTTTCGCCTGGCTCAACGACAAGAGTCAGATGATTAGCTTCATTTATGCGGAGAATGAAAAAGCCTGCCTCGTCAATCTGCTGACGGTGAGAGAAAGAGCCACCGTCATCCGTACTAAAGCTATCAAGCGGAATAAGATCGCTGGTAGTAAGCTCTTCCAGGGACAACATGATCTGATCAGCATTCTCCAGCTTCCCATGCAAGAGAAAATGATCTGCTTCGCGATCATCGTTACCTGGTTGGCAACCCATGAACAATGAGGCCAGAAAAGAAAATAGAAATAGTTTTTTCATTACCGAAGCAAGCCTGTTTCTTTTATCAAACCCAAAGGTAAAAACAATTGCCACCACCCCAGCTGGATTTAAGATTTTTTAACCAGCAAACACGACTTAAATCAACGGAGATGGGAAGGGGAGGCTTTTTCAAGTATGATAAAACCAATCATCACAAAAGCAAAACTAAAGATAGATGAGAACAAAATGCGTGATAACGTTTGAGCGGCTTCAGAAAAATGAAATATCTCCAGAAAAAATAAAAGCGCATGATGCAGTAGGATCAGGATTACACTATATAACGCCAGGGATATTCCTCCCATGGTTCCAAAGGAAGGTGCCGCGCCAGAATCTTTTTCAAAACTGCCGGAAACAAGCCTGATGATACCCGGACGACAAAAAGCCATAAACAAGGTGGATGCAGTGTGTATGGCCAGGGAGTCAGAAAACATGTCAACTGCCATGCCCATGGCAAATGCATAGAGCAGCAACAGCCATCCGGGAATATTCAGAGGCAGAATAAGTATAAATAACAGATAAACCTGTGGATTAATATAGCCACCTATGGCAACCTGATTAAGTATGGTAACCTGTATCAGCACAAGCAAAATAAAAAGTATAACCAATCGCCAGCTAAGCATTGAAATAAGTATTTAAATGTCGGGGGAAACAAGCTCTTCCAGTTCTTCCTGTTCGTCCTGCATCAGGTTTTTCACAATATATGCATACGACAATGTATTAAAATCCATGTTCAGTTCAATCCTCGCAGTATAAAAAGTCTCCCCTCTCCTGATTTCCCAGTCTGTAATGTGTCCTATGGGGATATTTTCCGGAAAAATGGCAGATAATCCGCTTGTTACAACCTCATCACCGGTCTGCAGGTCAACATGTGGCGGTATGTATGACATGTGAGCTGTGCGGTAATTATCTCCCTCCCACTGTAAACTGCCAATATGCCCGGTTGTTTTAATCTTTACACTAAGCATTACCTCACTATGAAGCAGTGACATGGCCAGACTGAAGTTGTCAGAGACCGCCGTGATAATACCTGCAACACCGTCAGGGGTTAGGATCCCCATGTTAGGTCTTATTCCGTGTAACTGTCCTTTGTTGAGCGTGATGTAGTTATTGCGGCGGGTTATTGAATTATTGATGACGCCCGCATGCATATAGGTAAAACGTCTTTTGAAAATGGTGTCCGGAGCAATATAAACGGAATCATCAGACAGGAAAAAACTCTCTTCCAGTTGGTTGTGCAGCCGGGTATTTTCCTCCAGAAGTTTTTCATGCACCTGCCTGAGTGAAAAATAGGATACAACCCTGTCGCGTGCCTGATGGAGTTGTCCTGCAATTTTATTTGCTGAATGCCACATCAGCGCCTGCTGATAATGCTGTCTTGATCCTGTGATAATGATGGCCAGGATAAAAAGCAGCAGAAACAGAAAGAAAAAATAATACCTGGAAATAAACTGAAACAGGTTTCGCATGACAGTCTCCTGGTTTTGACATAAAGCCGGATAGTAAACCAGCCGATGCCTATTTAATCAAGAAAGGGAACTTATCAAAGTTTTTCAATGCTATACCTGTGCCTCTTGCCACAGCTCTCAGCGGGTCTTCGGCCACGTGAACGTTAAGTCTGGTCTTTTGCGCAATACGTTTGTCCAGGCCTCTGAGCAGACCGCCGCCCCCTGCCATGTAAATGCCGGTTCTGAAAATGTCGGCCGCAAGCTCAGGGGGTGTCATCTCAAGTGCGTTCATCACCGCAGCTTCAATTTTGGTGATGGATTTATCCAGGCAGTGGGCCACTTCAGAATAACCGATTTTGACCTCCTTGGGGACGCCGGTCATCATGTCACGTCCATGCACCGCCATATCATCCGGTGGGTTTTCCAGCTCAGCAAGGGCTGAGCCGACCTCGATCTTGATCTTTTCTGCGGTACGCTCCCCTATTAGAATGTTATGCTGTTTACGCATAAACTCCATGATATCCGTATTAAAATCGTCACCAGCGATGCGGATGGACTTATTACACACGATCCCACCCAAGGCAATGACAGCAATTTCCGTGGTACCCCCTCCCACATCAATAACCATGTTACCCACTGGCTCAAGCACATCAATTCCAATGCCAATGGCTGCAGCCATGGGTTCATGTATCAGCCGGACCTCCTTGGCACCAGCCTGCTCACAACTGTCGCGTACCGCACGTTCTTCAACCTCTGTAATGCCCGAGGGAATACAGATCACCATCCTTAAGGAAGGCGGAAACAAAGGCTTTTTTGTTTCCGTCATCTTTATCATGGCACGAATCATCGCTTCAGCAGCCTGAAAATCTGCGATCACGCCGTCACGCAGAGGACGCAAGGTCTTAATGTTTTCATGCGTCTTCCCGTGCATCATCATCGCCTGCTTTCCTACGGCAATCATTTCACCGGTCGCCCTGTCAAGGGCTACTATAGACGGCTCTTCCACCACTACCTTGTCATTGTGAATAATGATCGAATTAGCCGTGCCAAGGTCGATTGCAATCTCCTTGGTTAAAAATGAAAACAAACCCATGAATATAATGTATTAGATAATGTTTTTAATGTCTGAAATGTCTGTTGCCGGTAAATACCATAGCCATACCGGCTTTATTGCAATAGTCGATAGAGTCCTGATCTCTTTTGGATCCACCAGGCTGAATCACAGCCTTTATGCCTTCTGCATGGGCTATTTCCATACAATCAGAAAAAGGGAAAAAGGCGTCCGAGGCCATTACGGCACCATTCAGGTCATGGTCAAACTCCCTGGCCTTTTTGACGGCCTGCTTCAACGCATCAACGCGCGAGGTCTGACCACCACCCATGCCCACAAGCATATGATCCTTAACTAAAGCTATGGCGTTGGATTTTAAATGTTTCACCACGGTGTTGGCCATAACAAGATCATTCTCCAGGCTTTCATCAGGATGAGCTGTGGTGACTTTCCGCCATTGACCGGGAGACGTGGATTTATGATCCTGACTTTGCCAGAGCACGCCATTAAGAAGCGAACGATAACGATAATCAGGCATGATGCTGGGCTTGCTCCGCAACAGGATACGGCTTTTGCCCGCTGTCAGCACCCGGATAGCCTCTTCATCAAAAGACGGAGCTATGAGTGCCTCAAAAAATATCTGACCTATAGTCTCTGCCAACGCTGCACTGATATGCCTGTTGGCGATCAAAATGCCACCAAAGGCAGATACCGGATCCCCTGCAAGCGCATCCCGCCAGGCGTCTTCCATGCGATCACGTAAAGCCACACCGCAAGCATTGGTATGTTTGATGATCACAAAGGCAGGGGAAACAAACTCCCTGACAAGCCCTATGCCAGCATCTACATCAAGCAGATTGTTGTATGACAAAGGCTTACCGCTAAGCTGTTCGAACAGTTCCTCAGGCGCACCAAAGAAGACTGCCTGCTGATGCGGGTTCTCACCATAACGCAGCGGATGAGCCTGATCTATGCTTTCCTTGAAAACCTTATGTGTATGGCCTTCATTAAGGTAGTGAAAGATGGCCGTATCATAGTGGGATGACACATGCATGGCCGCAGCTGCCATTCTGCGCCTGTCAGCAAGACTTGTTGCCCCTCGCTGACTTTCAAGAAGCTCGGTGACCTCCTCAAAATAACCAGCCGAGGGAACCACCAGAACATGGTCGTGGTTTTTTGCTGCAGCGCGTATAAGAGATATTCCTCCAATGTCAATATGCTCAATGATCTCAGTATGCGATGCTCCACGACCAACCATTTCCTGAAACGGATACAGGTCTGTTATAACCATATCAACGGGCTCAATGTCATACGTTCGCATGTCATCCTGATCCGCCTGCCGATCCGGCCGGCACAATATGCCGCCAAAAACTGCCGGATGTAATGTCTTTACACGTCCACCCAATATGGAAGGATAAGACGTCATTTCCTCCACAGCAGTGACCGGAATATTCATTTCTCTAATATAAGCTGCCGTGCCACCAGTAGACAAAATCTCCATACCGGCAGAATGTATGGTCCTGATTAGCTGCCTGGCCGCGTCTTTATCATGAACCGTCACCAGGGCCCTGGCATGTTTTTTCTTCAGCTGTGTATCCATTAAAAAAAGCGTTTATCTTTGCAGCCTTAAAAATCCACACGAAGTTACGCTAAATTTTCAGATATGGCTTTTAAGAAAGAAAAAGTTTTTTCACGTAAATGGATTGTCTCCTATCTACTTATATTGATAGGAGCGTTTATCATGGCCAGTGGCTATGTGCTGTTTGTAAGCCCCTACAAAATTGTGCCCGGAGGAGTATATGGTATTGGTATCATTCTTTACCACCTGATGGATCTTCCCATCGGCCTTACCGGTTTGGCGCTGAACATTCCATTGGCTATTATAGGTGTCAAATTGCTTGGTCCACGCTTTGGAGTAAAAACCGTGGTAGGATTCTTTTTGGTTTCAGGCTTCATTGATGGAATTGAGATGTGGTATGGTTCGGAGCCCCTTGTAGAGGGCGACCCACTTCTTTCAAGCATTTTCGGTGGTGTTTTCATCGGGCTTGGGCTCGGACTTATCTTCAAGGCCAGGGCTACGTCAGGTGGCACCAGCATCCTGGCCATGATCATGACCAAATACACCCGTATTCCCATAGGACAGAGTCTGGCTATTGTGGATGCGCTGGTAGTTGGCCTGGCACTTCTTTCTTTTGGCGACTGGACTATCCCGCTTTACTCGCTCATTGTGATATTCATCACGGGTAAAGTGATCGATGTGGTGATGGAGGGATTTTCCTACGAAAAAACCCTTTTCATCGTAAGCAACAAATATGAAGAGATATCACAGAAAATCCTGGAAGACTTGAACCGTGGCGGCACGCTTATAGAGGGCAAAGGCATGTATAAGCAAGATGAGAAAAAGATCATTTTCGTGAATGTGACCCGCAGGGAGATGGCAGTACTCCATGATTACATTAACGACATCGACCCGGACGCCTTTGTTACCGTTATTGAGGCTTCCGAGATTCTCGGGAAAGGCTTCCGGCCATTAGGTGAAAAGGCTGGTGAATAAAGGAAGCGGACAAAGCTGCAGATCAGCATTATTTACTATGAATGTAATGGCACAGTAATCCTTTTGGACGGAGTACTGTGCCATTACATTTTTTTATTTTAATGTATATGTAAATATTGTGTATTTTTATATGCATTTTTTGTTCTTTCATTTTATAATTTTTTATTTTTGCAACATGTAAAAAAACAATACTCCCCTTATTTAAAGAAGCTGCTATGTGATCATTATTTTGGAGGAATGGCTGGAGGGTTGGTGGGTGGGATTCATAATTTCTGTTTATTGAGATAAAAACTGTCCTTCCGATAGCTGCTGTTTAGCGAATTATTAATAAGTTTGCATCTGGATATTATACTTGATATCTCCACTCATACGACATCCTGCAATAAGATGCGGTGATGTTTTTTTAAACTTATAAAAAACCTAAAGCATTTGAAAATGAACAAGAGGACACTTACTAAACTTACTTTTCTTTTCTCTATTTTATTTCTTTTTGGAGGGACACTTCAGGCACAGATGTTTGATGTGGATGCATCTGCCATTGAAAAGGATTATCATGAAAGGCATGACAACAAGGCGCCAAAAGACATTTTTGACGATCCGGAAAATGTAGAACGTTTTCTTGAGCAGTTTTACCGTGGTGGTGAGCGGATTGTAGGCGGTGAAGACGTGGACATCAAAAACTATCCATGGCAGGCTTCCTTGCAGCTGCAGCCGCAGCATGGCGGGAGCCATTTTTGTGGTGCCGTAATTGTTAATGACAATTGGGCCATTACTGCTGCACACTGTTTGATTTTTGATGGCGTGGGTGAGCTGGATCCGAGCATGGTAAGGCTGCGGGTAGGCTTTACTTCCATGTCATCCAATCAGGGGTACTATCATAATATCAGCGACCTGATTATCTATCCGGATTATGATGATGATCAGCACCAGTATGATATCGCCCTCATCAACCTGAGCAGCCCCATTGACCTTGAAAATGAAAATATGGCTTCCGTGGGGCGCGTGACCCAGGATGATGCTGCAAATGGCATGACAGATCCGGATGAAATGGTTAAAGTATCCGGCTGGGGTGCGCTTTCTGAGGGAGGCCCTTCACCTGATATCCTCCAGGCTATTGAAGTGCCTATTGTTGATGTGACAGATACGAATTATCCCCCTTCATGGATCACCGACGACATGATCATTGCAGGTGCCGATGGCATGGATGCATGCCAGGGCGACAGCGGAGGACCCATGGTAGTTGATGACGGCGAAGGCTGGTATAAGGTGGCCGGTATTGTAAGTTTTGGTGTCGGCTGCGGCCAGGCAGGCTTCCCCGGAGTATATGCCAGGGTAAGCTTTTTTGAAACCTGGCTTGATGAATTCCTGATTTCACCCGACCCGAACCAGTATTACAATTTCCATTATGAAACTTTTGGTGATGGTGACGTTCCCCAGGAATGGGTTAACAATGTGATTGAGGGTCCCGCAGGGTTCCCCGGCTGGGAATGGACAGACACCGGTGGCTCTTTTGGCGGACAATTGAACTCGACCACAGCAAATGACGGCTACATGATACTGGATTCTGATGGCCACGGAACTCAGGGGCAACCGGAAGAAGCAGACCTTATCAGCCCGGCGTTTGATTTTTCCGATATCACTACAGACATTATTTTCTCCGTGGAGCATCTGGCCAGGACTTTTGGAAATGTCGATATCAGAATATATATCAGCACGGATGGTTTTAACACCCAAACAGAGTTATACAGGTGGCACGACGCTTCTCACAATGATTTCAACGGACCCAACCCGGTCTTATCCCAGTTTGATGTAACTGATATCGCACAAGGTGAAAACAACGTGCAATTTAAGTTTAAATGGATTGGATCCTACGACTACTGGTGGCTTGTTGATGATTTCAAGATACAGGTGGAAAACCCATCCAAACTGGTTCATTTCAATGTTACCGACGGCGAGATTCCGTTGGAAAATGTTTCCATCAGCACCCAGTACTCAGACCAGGAAACTACCACCGACGCTGATGGTGAAGCACAACTTACTTTGTATGAAGGC
>SLEW01000198.1 GCA_007124575.1 Bacteroidales bacterium
AAAGAGGAAAAGGTGGAGCTGAAAATGAAGACGGATTTTAAAACCAGCTGGCAGGCTTATGTGGTGTATGTGACCTTTCCTGTTACCGTGATCTTGTGGTTGCTCGATTTTGTGCATGGCATGAATGCCTTCGTGGTGGCTATGATCCCGGTAGCCGTCTTTTCTGTAACATCCATCATCGACAAAAACGAACTCAGAAAGATGCGTTGGGATATCCTGTGGCTGATCGCCGGGGGGCAGGCCCTCGGACTGGCCATTGACCGCACAGGCCTGGCTGAGTCAGTGATCGACAGCATCCCTCTCGAGCAGTATGCACCCCTGGCAGTGATTGCAGTGGCGGCAATTATCCCCTTGGTGCTGTCAAACTTTATTTCCAATACGGCTACCGCAAACCTTTTGCTGCCGATCATGGTGGCCCTTGGCGCCAGTCTTCCGCAGCTTGTAGAGGTAGGAGGAATCCGGTTTATCGTGCTGACGACCACCTTTGCCTGTTCGCTGGGTATGGCCATGCCCATCAGTACGCCGCCTAACACGTTGTCTTATGGAAACCGCCTGGTGCGCTCCAGAGACATGATCAAAGTGGGGTCCATCGTCGGATTGTCAGGGCTTGCTTTGGCTTTTGCATACCTGTATCTCCTTACCTCGGTACTGGAATGGTTGTAGTATGAGCAAGACAGTGCCAAATGTTTGGTCAGTGGCTTAACCGATTCACAGCTGGCGATGGTTAGATAAAAAAGGTTATTTCATTACCTTTGTGCCGCAGACATTCGGTCCTTTCGTCCTTTTGTCATTTATTATACGATACGAATTTATCATCACCAAAAATAGTTGTTTATGAAGAAAGCATATGTTTTTCCCGGGCAGGGAGCACAGTTCGTGGGTATGGGTAAGGATCTTTATGAGGGATCCGCCGATGCCAAAAAGATGTTTGAACAGGCTAATGACATTCTTGGTTTCCGGATCACGGACCTGATGTTTGAAGGCACCGATGAGGATCTGCGGCAGACAAAGGTCACCCAGCCGGCGATCTTCCTCCATTCGGTAATTCTTGCTCATACCCTGGGTGAGGATTTTCAGCCCGACATGGTGGCAGGGCATTCCCTGGGCGAGTTTTCCGCTCTCGTTGCTGCTAAGGCGCTCACCTTTGAAGATGGACTTGTCCTGGTATCCAAACGTGCACAGGCCATGCAAAAGGCTTGTGAGCAATCTCCTTCCACCATGGCAGCCATTATCGGTCTGGATGACGACACGGTAGAAGGCATTCTGGGTGGTATCTATAAAGTGGTTGTACCTGCAAACTACAACAGTCCCGGTCAGGTGGTGATCTCCGGCAGCGAACAGGGGATCGACATTGCTTGCGAGAAGCTGAAAGAGGCCGGCGCCAAACGGGCCATGCCCCTCAAGGTGGGAGGTGCTTTTCATTCTCCCCTGATGGAACCCGCACGGGTTGAGCTGGCAGAAGCCATTAAGCAGGCCCCGGTCAACGAACCCATCTGCCCTATTTATCAAAACGTGGATGCGAGGCCGGTTACAGATCCTGATAGGATCAGGGAAAACCTGGTGGCACAGCTTACCTCGCCTGTAAGGTGGACACAGATCATGCAACACATGATAAAAGACGGCGCGACAGCTTTTGTTGAAGTAGGCCCGGGTAAAGTGCTGCAGGGTCTTGTGAAGAAAGTCAACCGGGAAATAGATACGAGCAGCGCTGGTTGATCGTGATGGTCTGGCGGGGGGAGGATTGTTAAGCGTCTTAAAATACCGGTCATGATGTCCCGGCGGGCATTTTCTGGCCGCTAAACGTCTTAAAGGATGTATACCTATCTGCTGTTTGTGGCTGGCTTTGTATTCCTCGTATATGGGGCCAACTGGCTGGTTGATGGCGCTGCCTCGATGGCAAAGCGTTATCGCATTTCGCATGTGGTGATAGGGATGACCATCGTGGCGCTTGGCACCTCAGCACCGGAGCTGGTGGTCAACCTGATAGCCAGCTTCAAGGGTACTGCTGATGTAGCTATGGGAAACATCCTTGGCAGCAACATTTCCAATATATTCCTTATCCTGGGGGTGTCGGCCCTGGTTTTTCCGCTTGCCTTCAGTAAAAACACATTCTGGAAAGATATTCCCTTTGCTTTGCTCGGGGCAGCGGTTGTTGGAGTGCTGGCGAATGATGTTCTTTTTGATGGCATCAGCCGTTCCATGATTTATCGCAGCGATGGCATCGTGCTGATATTGTTTTTTCTTCTTTTTATGGCATATGCCTTTGGCATCGCGCGGAAAAAGAACGGTGACCGGGAAACGGAGATCCGCGAGTTCCCCTTGTACATGTCGGTGATCATGGTGCTTGCGGGCATGCTGGCCCTGGTTGCCGGTGGCCGGTGGATCGTGAACGGCGCGGTGGAGATTGCCGGCAGGCTGGGGATGAGCGAAGCGGTGATCAGCCTGACCATTGTGGCCATCGGCACCTCCCTGCCGGAGCTGGCTGCCTGTTTGGCTGCGGCCCTGAAGAAGAATGCCGGGATGGTGATCGGCAACGTGCTTGGCTCCAATATCTTCAATGTGTTTTTCGTACTCGGCACCAGCGCGGTGATCAAGCCCCTGCCATTCAATAAGGTTCTGAACTTCGACATTCTCGTTGGCCTGGGTGCCGTAATGCTGCTTTGGCTGCTCGTGCTCAGCTCCGGCCAAAGGACCCTGCAACGCTGGCATGGCGTCCTGTTTTTGACATTGTATGCCGGATATCTGGTGTTTTTATTCTACTTTCAAAGTAACTAACCGTGCTATCGTAGTGTTGACCTTGTAGCAGAACGCAAAACCCCCTCATCGTTCCTCATACTGCTCCTTGTAGTACTGCAAATAATCGCCGGAGGTGACTTGTCTGAGCCACTCATTGTTAGCCAGGTACCAGTCAACGGTTTTGCTTAAGCCCTCTTCGAAGGTGACGGAGGGCACCCAGCCCAGCTCATCCTTTACCTTGGAGGCATCGATGGCATAGCGCAGGTCGTGGCCCGCGCGATCTTTTACATAAGTGATCAGCCCTTCGGATGTGCCGGGGGCACGGCCGAGTTTTTCGTCCATGATCTTACAGAGCAGCCGGATCAGGTCGATATTTTTCCATTCGTTGTGGCCACCGATGTTATAGGTCTCGCCCAATGTTCCTTTTTGCACGATCATGTCGATGGCTTCTGCATGATCTTCCACGTAGAGCCAGTCGCGTACGTTTTCTCCCTTCCCGTATACCGGCAGGGGCTTTTTTTGAATGATGTTATGGATGAAAAGTGGTATCAGCTTCTCCGGAAACTGGTTAGGTCCGTAGTTGTTGCTGCAGTTCGACAGGATAACGGGTAAGCCATAGGTATGATAGTAGGCCCTCACGAAATGGTCGCTGGAAGCTTTTGATGCCGAGTAAGGACTCCGCGGATCGTAAGGGGTCTCCTCAGTAAAAAGTCCTTCGTCGCCGAGGGAGCCATATACTTCATCGGTGCTGATGTGATAGAATCGCTTGTTGTCCGGGTCGTCCTGCCAGTGATGCCGTGCAGCATTGAGCAG
>SLEW01000141.1 GCA_007124575.1 Bacteroidales bacterium
CAACCATGCTTGATGAGAAAGAACTGCTGTTTGCCGCAACCCTCACAGACGACATGGGCACACAGCTCAACATCTATCGTACCGCCATGGAGCAGTTTCCTAACAGCTATAAAGGCTTCAATAATGCTGCTGCCATTTTGCTGGAGATGGGTGATGCAGATGAAGCAGCAAACCTTCTTGAACAAGCTAACCAGCTTGCTCCCGGCAATGGTCACGTACAAAACAACCTGGGTGTCATTGCAGCCTGGGAATACGACGACGAAGAGGCCGTTTCGATGTTTGAAGCAGCACGCGCACAGGGTATAAACGTAGATTACAACATGGGAGTAATGCACATCCGTGGTGGCGATTATGACACAGCCCTTTCAAACTTTGCAAATTACAGCTGTAAATATAATATCGCCCTGGCCCAGCTGATGGCAGGAAATGAAAGTGATGCGGTTAACACCCTTAACTGCGCCCCCGAAAGCGGCCATGCAGCATACCTTAAGGCAGTTGTCGCCGCTAGAAATAATGATGATATTGCACTGTACAACAACCTGCGCCGCGCCATCGAGCTAAACTCTGCCATGGCCGAAATCGCCAGAGAAGACAGAGAGTTTATCGACTATTTCGCTGAAAGTGAATTCCAGGATATCGTGCTGTAGCAAATTAAAACAGCACTGTCAACATAAAAAAAGCGGGCCATGCACTGGTCCGCTTTTTTATTTTTCCGGAAGATAGACTTCACCCGACAAGACGCACATTGGTAAGCCCTTTGGGATAATCCCGGTCTATGTGATCCAGCACCAACTCCAGATGATTTGGATAGGCCACAAAGTCAATGGCATTGGTGTCAAGCAGCAAAATGCGCAAATTGGGCTGCTGCTTCAGATAGTTAAAATAGCTGTTCTGTATCTTGTCAAGGTATTCATTCGCAATATGCCGTTCATATTCCCTTCCCCTGTTACGAATATTCTGCTGAAGCCTGCTGGTCTTTACATATAAATGCACCAAAAGATCAGGTCTTGGAAGGTTTGCATTCATGATGTTGAAAAGCGTAATGAATAGATGATACTCGTCGTCATTCAACGTCTTACGGGCGAAGATGAGTGATTTGTTCAAAAAATAATCAGAGATGGTAAAATCCGTAAAAAGATCTTGTTGTGCAAGCTCACGCTTTAACTGCTGGTAACGGTCGGCAAGGAAAGAGAGTTCCAGCGGAAAAGCATACTTATCCTGGTTCTCATAAAACTTAGCCAGGAAAGGGTTCTCCTCAAACTGCTCCAGGATTAACTTGCCATTGTACCTTTGTGCAATCCTGGTAGCCAGAGAGGTCTTGCCTGCCCCGATGTTGCCCTCTATCGCAATGTAATTATACCTCATACCTGTGGGTGACACGTTGAATAATGATTGCGTAAAGATACACATTCAGGTGGAATATGACCTGCCCTGCCGGCCATTTACTTATCATCAAGTTTTTCCACATGCAAGGGATCCCGGCACGCATCAAGAAGTTCACGAATGGTTTTACCGGATACAGGATGTACAACATCGGGGGCGATATCGGCCAACGGAGCCAGGGCAAACCGGCGCAAATGCATCCTGGGGTGAGGTATCACCAGATCCGGTGCATTCACCTGCATGTCTTCATACAACAAAATATCTACATCCAGTGGCCGGGAATCAGTTTTTCCAGGACGGCGCTTCCTGCCGGCCAGAGATTCCACTTCGCCAATGACCTTAAGCAACCCGTGTGGACTCAGGGTTGTGCCTGTTTCAACCGCCTGGTTGTAAAACATCGCTGCATCCTCCATGCCCCAGGGCTCGGTTTTAAAAAGCGACCCCTGACGCACTATCCTGATGCCGGCATCCTCCATGCGCTGCAAGGCTGTCTTGAAAACACCCGGCACATCACCCTGATTTCCTCCCAACAAAAGATATACTCTCTTCATGATGGCCTTAAAAAAAAACTAAAACAAAAGTCACAAAAATAAACCGCTTTACAAAACTTTCATTTATTCAAACTGCACATAACATCTGATTAAATAATTTGTAAATTTGGGAAGTTTATTATTCACCTTTAATGTATCAAAACCATGAAACAGTTCTTCAAGTTTATGTTCGCATCGATGTTGGGGTTCTTCCTGACATTCGTGATTATTCTCCTTATCATGATCGGCGTCATTGCCTCCATGGCAAGCAGAGACCCTGTCAGGGTTGCCGACCAGTCGGTGCTTCATCTCACCTTTACTACTGAAATTGTAGACCGCGGCGGAGGCAGTCCATTTGAGTCATTCGACTTTATGTCTTTCTCTCCAAGCCGCGCCATGGGATTAAATGACATTCTCCATGCCCTTGAAAAGGCAGCAGACGACGATAAGATCGAAGGTGTTTTTCTTGACTTAAGCATTGTGGCCGGTGGCTGGAGCACCATTGATGAGATCCGGCATGCCATTAACGAATTCAAGGAGGAAACCGGGAAGTTTGTGATCAGCTATGGGGAAATGTACATGCAAAACGCTTATTACCTGGGAAGTGTCGCAGATGAGCTATACCTGCACCCCGAGGGAGCTATTGATTTCAGGGGCATTAATTCGGAGCTTGCTTTTCTGAAGAACATGCTCGACAAGTTGGGCATCGACCCCCAGGTAATCCGCTACGGTGAGTATAAAAGTGCCGGAGAGCCACTCTTCCGTGAAGACATGAGCGAAGAGAACCGTGAACAGGTACGTGCCTACACCAATGCCATTTGGAATAATGTGATGGCCGACATTGCCAGGTCCAGGGGGCTTACCGTGAACCACCTGAACGAAGTGGCAGATAATGCAAATACGCGTAATGCGGAGTTATCGCTCGAGCATAACATGGTTGATGGTCTGTTGTACCGTGATGAGCTCTATGATGTGCTGCGCGGTCACCTGGCCCTGGAAGAAGATGAAGACATCGAATTCGTTACCCTGAGCCGATACCTTGATGCTCCGGATCCGGCGGGCTTTTTAAGCCCCGACTCTGATGATAAGATCGCTGTGGTATATGCTTCAGGAAATATCTTAAGCGGAGAGGGCGGAGATCGCACCATTGGCTCAGACCGTATTGCCAGGGCTTTGCGTGATGCCCGCAAAGACGAGGATGTGAAGGCCATTGTATTCCGCATCAATTCACCAGGTGGAAGCGCCCTGGCATCCGATGTGATCCTGCGTGAGGTGGCCCTGGCGTCCCGCGAAAAGCCTGTGGTGGCCTCCATGGGTGATGTGGCGGCTTCAGGAGGATACTATATCGCCTGTGCGGCAGACTACATCATGGCCAGCCCTAATACCATCACCGGCTCCATTGGCGTGTTTGGCATGATTCCCAACATGCAGGAGTTTTTCAACGAAAAGCTGGGCATTACTTTTGACAACGTAAAAACCAACCAGTTCGCCGACCTGGGCTCTGTGTCACGTCCACTTACAGCGCGCGAAAGAGAGCTCATCAAGGAAGGCATTGCGAATGTTTATGAAACCTTCATCGGCCATGTGGCAGAAGGCAGAAACATTCCGGAGTCAAGGGCCGATGA
>SLEW01000250.1 GCA_007124575.1 Bacteroidales bacterium
TGTGGGTGTCATCCACTATACATTCTACCCTGATCAGGATGCAGCCCTGGAGTTTGTCCGGTCAAATGAAAGCATGCTGCAATGTGTTTTGGGTACCGATTCGTTAAGAATTATAAAAAATGACATGATCCCTTTGGGACAAAGTCAGCGACCCATGCCGTGGGAATACGCGGATGGTGTTGACACCCTTGCTTTTCTGCAGCAATTATGACACGGGCAGGTCATTTGCAAAACAAACGTTCTTCATGTATATTTGATCTTTGGCATGCATACAAAATTGATATATTAACGAACACAGGCAAAGATGAAACCTCCTTTTTCAATAATGATCCTGTTTTTCGTGGCATTGTTGTTTTGTTCTCTCGAAGGCCACGCCGATGATTTTAAGCGAGAGCGAGAAAACATGGTGCGCATACAGTTGCAGGCCCGTGGCATCAGCGACCAGTCGACACTGGAAGCCATGAGGAATGTACCAAGGCATCTATATGTCCCTGATGTACAACGCCGCAACGCCTACCAGGACAGGCCTCTTCCTATCGGATACGGCCAAACCATATCGCAGCCATATATCGTAGCATACATGACGGAGATCATTGATCCCAAGGCTGAACACAAAGTGCTGGAGATCGGCACCGGATCAGGCTACCAGGCGGCAGTGCTGGCAGAAATAATCGATGAGGTTTACACGATAGAGATCATCCGCGGCCTTGGTGAACAGGCAAAAGAAAAGCTCAATGCCCAATATGATAATGTGCATGTAAAAATTGCCGACGGTTATTACGGGTGGGAGGAGCATGCACCATTCGACGCCATAGTGGTTACTGCAGCCGCTGAATATATCCCGCCTCCCCTGGTACAGCAGCTCAGGGAAGGCGGCAGGATGATCATCCCCGTGGGTTCTCATTTTCAGATGCAGCAACTTATGCTGGTAACCAAAGGCGAGGATGGCGAGATAAGCACAAGAAGCCTCATGCCTGTGCGTTTTGTGCCATTTGAACGAGAGGATTAATTATGAACAAGAGCCTGATGAACGTGCACCCCCGCCTGATCATCAGCCTGGGCATTCATTCAGCTGCTATTATCGCCTTTCAACTGGCTCTCATGCAGCTCATATCCATTGTCCAGTGGCACCACTTTGCCTACATGATCATCTCCATTGCCATGCTGGGCTTTGGTGCAAGCGGCACACTCCTGGCACTGGGCAGGGAAAAACTATTGCGGATGTCTGACTGGCTTGTGCCGCTGCTGATGACCGCAAGCGGCCTTTTTATGATGGTTGCCTTTCATATTACAAGATTTGAGGTTTTTCAGTTCGATGTCTACCTTCTGTTCCTCGAAAGATCGCAATTGCCTGTTCTTGCTGCCAATTACATCATCTTTTTTGTTCCTTTCTTTGCGGGTGCGCTTGCCATCGGGATCATCTTCATCAAACATGCCAGCCAAATCGGCACCTATTACTTCTCTAACCTGATTGGCTCCGGCATTGGCGGGATCATGGTTTTATTTCTTTTTGGAAACATCTTCCCCCAGCAGGTGCCTCCCCTTATCGGACTGCTCTCTGTAATATCCGGCCTGTTAAGCATGCCCGCAAAATTTCGCGGCGGACATATTGGCCTTGCCGCTATCGCCTTACTGGTTGCCATATTCCTGATCCGGCAACCGGGGCCCATTCCTATTTCAGAATACAAAAGCCTGGCACAGACCCTCAACCTGCCTGAAGCAAAGGTGATACACAGCGAACCTGACATCCACGGACTTATCGATGTGGTAGACAGTCCGGCCTTACGCTATGCGCCAGCCCTGAGCCTGTCATTCACCGGAGAAGTTCCGGTAAAGAAAAATATTTTTGTAGACGGCAACTTCTTTGGTGTCATCCCTAAATACGAGGAAGGTCAGACCAGCCACATCCTTGATTACACAACGGAAAAGCTGCCCTGGGTCGCGGGTGACCGTCAAAAAATCCTTATGATCAATGCCGGCGAAGGAGCCCCGCTGACCCATGCCTTCAGTCATAGCCCAACGCACGTGGATGCGATCATTGCAAACGAGGGGGTGGTTAACCTTATGCAGGACAGGTTTGCCGAAGCCTCCGGAAATCTTTTCCATCACGACAAACTTCACATTCATTCTGTAGAGGCCCGCAACTACCTGGCATCCATAGAAAAAGCAGGATATGACCTGATTTCACTGCCACAGCAGGATGCTTTTGGAGGCACTGCAGGCATCAACGCACTGGAGGAAAATTACACCATGACTCTGGAGTCTTTCGAGCTGATGTGGGATCACCTTAGCCCGGAAGGTGTAATTAAAATATCCGCCTGGACCGATTACCCATCACGGACAAACCTCAAACTGCTGGCCACACTGGTAGAAACAGCAAAAAACCAGGGCGTCGAAAATCCATCTAAGCACCTGGCAGCGATCAGGTCGTGGGGTACCATCACCTTCATCCTGAAAAAAACTCCCCTGGAAAAAGAAGAAATCAACAGGATCAGGGAGTTCTCCGCAGAACGATATTTTGACCCCCTCCTGCTTCCCGGCATTACACCAGAAGAAAGACAACGGTATAACAGCATAGAAGACGAAGCATTTTTTAGCTATGTAGACAGAATTGTGGAAGGCGATGAAGACTTTCTTTATGCTTACGGTTTTATGATTCATCCGGCCACCGATGACAAACCCTACTTCTCTCAGTTTCTGAAACTGGGGAATTTACGAAAGCTGTCCGATTTATTTGGCGGCGGCCAGGTTCCCTTCCTGGAGCTTGGCTACCTTGTAGTGGTCGTAACGCTTGCGCAGAGCATTTTGCTGGCGCTGCTGTTCATTGTCGCGCCGTTATTAAGGCTACGTAAAAGCAAACGGGGCAAAATCGGAACATTGTTCTACTTTGGCGCCCTTGGAGTCGGATATATGTTTGTGGAGATCATTCTCATCCAGCGCTTTGTGTTATACTTCGGTCATCCCGTGTATGCCCTCTCCGCAGTGATCAGCACCATGCTCATCGCAAGCGGTGCAGGAAGCCTTTCGTCAGGAAAGCTGCCGGCCATACCGCGCTCACATGTAAGCATTGGCATGATCATTACGCTTATGTTGCTGTTTTATGCCTTTTTCCTCACCCCAATACTGCAAAATACAATTGCCAGTCCCATAACCGTAAAAGTCATGCTCAGCCTGATGCTTATTGGGATCCCTTCATTTTTTAAGGGGATGATGTTCCCGTTGGGGATAAGATACCTTTCAGGTTACGATCCCGGCCAAACACCCTGGGCCTGGGGTATAAACGGGTCTTTTTCAGTGATCAGCACATCGATGGCCATGCTCATCGCCGTACAGGCAGGCTATATCGTTGTGATGATGGTGGCCGTTATATGCTATGCCGTTGCCTTTGGCGTCTTTGCCTTGCACTCAATATTCTTCAAAGTAAAACAACCCTGAGTTATCGTTTGACATATCATCCAAAGCCTATCACAATATTTTGCTCATAACCCATCAAACCCAATCAACCCAATCAAACCCAATCAA
>SLEW01000040.1 GCA_007124575.1 Bacteroidales bacterium
CACATTATCTACATCTGCCTGATAAGCTCTTTAAAAAGAAGGGTCATTTTAGCGGAGGCAGCAGCGCCTTGTTTTTGCACTTCCTCGTGGCTGGTGGGGCCATCGACGGGCTCCGCGAGGTTGGTGATTACGGAAATGCCAAAACACTTCATGCCGGCATGGCGTGCAACAATCACTTCCGGGACTGTAGACATGCCGGTGGAGTCGGCGCCCAGGATGCGGAACATCTTATATTCGGCGGGTGTTTCCAGTGTAGGACCTGAACTGCCAATGTAAACACCGGTCTGAAACTTGATCTTGTTGTCAGAAGCGATCTTTTTTGCTTTGCTGATCAGTTCGGGGCAATAGGTCTGGCTCATCTCGGGGAAACGAGGTCCCAATTCGTCTAAATTCGGTCCTATTAAGGGGTTTCCCGGAAACTTATTGATATGGTCGCGGATGATCATCAGGTCTCCCACTTCGAAGGCCTTGTTGAGGCCTCCTGCTGCGTTGGAAACGAAAAGTGTATGCACTCCCATCAGGCTCATCACACGGATCGGGAAAGTTACCTTTTCCAGAGGATATCCTTCATAATAATGAAAGCGACCCTGCATGGCCATCACGTTTTTGCCTCCCAGCTTGCCAAAAATCAGGTTGCCCGAATGGCCTTCCACGGTAGAAGACTCAAAGTTCGGAACGTCCTTGTATGATAACCTGTGTGAAACTTCAATCTCATCGGCAAGGGCACCCAGGCCACTGCCAAGAACTATGCCCACCTCAGGCTCAAAGCCCGTCTCTTGCTTTAAAAAACCCGCTGTTTCTTTCAGTTGCTGCATCATATCGTGTAATGTTTACGTTTATGATGCTAAAGTAATAAAAAGATGATAACGGATGAACCGGACCATGCCAAATTGATTGACAAACATGATGATGATTGGGCGCTGAGAGCAGGGAAGATGAGGAATGGCTGTAAAGCCGGTAAAATTTTTAATTTTGATCCTTAATTAGGTGCTTCGCAAAGCGAAAAACCTTAGTAGCTTTGTTTGAACTGTTAAATCAGACCATATGACTTCATCAGAAAAGATTCTTCATGCAGATATTGTGATTCACGATGCCATGGTGCTTACCATGGATAAGGAAAGACGTTTTATTAAACGAGGCAGCGTGGCCATTGTGGGAGATGAAATTGCTGATGTAGGTGATGCGGATTGGATTGCCGCAAGATACAGGGCCAGGCGCACTATTGATGGGCAGAATAAGATCCTGATGCCGGGTTTGATCAATGTGCATACGCATGCACCGATGACCATTTACCGGGGTGTAGCTGATGATATCCCACTGAAAGAGTGGCTTTACGACCATATCTTTCCCCTGGAAGCTAAATTTTCGTCTAATCCGGAAAACCTCAAGGCTGGCATGCGCCTGGCCATTGCAGAAATGCTATTGTCGGGTACTACCATGTTTAAGGACATGTATTATTTTACGGATCAATTGGGTGCCGTGGTTGCAGAAACCGGTATGCGTGCCATGCTTAGCGAAGCCCTTTTCGACAATGCCACACCGAGCAATGGAGGGGGAGAAAAGACGCTGCAGTATATCGATGCAGCTATCAGGAACTGGAAGGATCATCCGCTTGTGCAGCAGGCAGTGGCGGCTCATGCTACCTATACTGTTTCACCTGAATTTATTGTGAAGGCAAAAGACCTCGCCCGCAGGCATGACACCATGTTTAGTGTTCATCTTTCAGAAAACCAGTGGGAAGTGGATACTATCCGGGAAATGTACGGTGCCACACCTGTAAAGCACCTTGAAAGGCTGCATGTATTAGACAGGCAAACGCTGGCAATCCATTGCGTTATGCTTAGTGATGAAGATGTAGACATCCTGGCTGAAACATCCACAGGCGTTGCTCACAGCCCGCAATGCAACATGAAGCTGGCTAATGGCGCAGCTCCTGTGCCAGAACTGCTCAGAAGGGGAGTGCATGTGGGTGTGGGTACGGATGGTGTGGCCAGCAACAATGACCTGGACATGTTTGATGAGATACGTACTATGTCATTGCTTCATAAGCTGTCAAGCAACAGCACAACCGTGGTGAGCGCAAAGGAAGCTGTGGAGATGGCTACCATCATTGGTGCAAAGGCCATCGGGTATGATGATAAAATAGGATCACTGGAAAAAGGGAAAAAGGCAGACCTTATCCTCATCAATGTGGACAAACCGCACAGCAAACCTTTATATAATGTCTACTCAAGCTTAGTATACAGCTTGCGGAGTTCGGATGTCGATACGGTGATAGTTAATGGTGATGTGCTTGTTGAACAACGCCAATTGCTAAAGATGGATCTTTCTGGCGTGTATGAGGATATTGAACGGATTGCACATGATATTTCCGCGTTTCTCTAGTACTCAATTTTATTTTCCATGCGGATCCATTCTTTAAAGGGCTTCGTGGCGATCTGACTGGGGAGCTTTTCAGCCGGGATGCTTCGCTTTTCATTCGGCAGGTTTATCTCCCGGTAGATGAAGGAGTCGTCAAACCCTGCTTCGGCGGCATCATCACTTTTAGCTGCGTAATAGATCTTTTCTATTCTTGCCCAGTAGATGGCACTCAGGCACATGGGACAGGGTTCGCAGCTTGCATAAATAACGGCACCTTCAAGCTTAAAATGGTCTGTGTTTTTGCAGGCATCGCGTATGGCCACTATTTCGGCGTGTGCCGTGGGATCCTTGCTGGTTGTTACCTGGTTGGCCCCCTTTCCGATCACTTTCCCATCTTTTACAATGATGGCACCGAAGGGTCCTCCGGTAAAATTTACAGCATTGTCTGCAGCCATTTCAATGGCTTCTTCAATATACTCGCGGTGTTTTTTGCACATAAGCATCCGGATTGAGAACAGTACAAAAATAACAAATCGTGTAACCCGAAGCATCTATTCCTGGAATATTTTTTCAGGTTTGCGGTTTATTGATCTTTTACCTTCTCCATCCACTCAATGACCATGTCTGTAAAGTCGTAATTAAAATTACTGCGACGGTATTCTGCGTCTCGAAGAACAGCTACTGCATGATCGAGATCTTCCACATAGATGAAACTGTGATCGATATTGGGAGCACTGACAAACGCAGCTTTACCCGGATTATAATGATTTACTATATCTGCTATGAGCTCATGCTCGTAAGGATTAAAAGCCACGAAATCTCCTTCGCCGTGCACTGATAGCACGTGTGCGTCTACTTCACTCCATGCTTTAAACAGCCTGGTGTTTTGTAGCTGGTGCCAAAAACTGTAATGGCGGCCATTGAAATAACCTCCATCGCTATAATTCCAATAGGAATTTATGAAATCTGCCATCTCAGGATCCTGTAATAAGTCCTCCGGCGATTCTTGTTCTACCATAAAACGATAGTAAAAACGAACAGACTGTTCGTGTTTGGCCTCGTTTTCAAGATAATCCTGCCCCAGGGTAAGTCGCTGGATACGGGTTTGTTCTATGAAGTATTCAAACCATGGACGCACGGCTGTACCGAATACAATAA
>SLEW01000102.1 GCA_007124575.1 Bacteroidales bacterium
CAGCGGCGGCACATGATGCATTTGTCCATGTCGCGGATGATGGCTGGCGAAAAGTCAGGCTTGTAGGTAGACTTCTCACCCTGGTAGGGGATGCTGCGCACGCCCATTTTAATAGCCATATCCTGCAGGTCGCAATGACCACTTTTGGCGCAAATCAGGCAATCAAACGGGTGGTCCGAGAGGATGAGCTCCAGCACGGTCTTACGTGCATTGAGCACCCGCATGCTATGGGTTTGTACTATCATTCCTTCGAAGCACTCGGTGGCACAGGCAGGCGCCAGGTTGCGGCGGCCTTCCACTTCAACCACACATACGCGGCAGCCACCGGGCTTGTGTTCGATGTTCAAATCGCCGAGGTTCATATAACAAAGCGTGGGGATCTCTATGTCAAGCTTCTTCGCAGCATGATATATGGTAGTGCCCTTTTCAACCTCGACAGTCCTGTTATCTATTGTGATGTTTATCATTTCCATTTCGCTGATTCCTTTAAGATGATTAAACGATTGCTACTGCGTTAAACTTACATTTCTCGAGACAGGCACCGCACTTGATACACAGCGACTGGTCGATGGTGTGGAGTTGCTTGCGCTCTCCTTCAATGCAGTTCACCGGGCAGTTACGTGCGCAGGCAGTACAGCCAACACAGTTTTCCGGGATGATCTCATAGCGGATTAGCTCCTTGCAGCTTCCTGCCGGACAACGTTGTTCTTCCACATGCGATTGATACTCCTCCATGAAGTTATCCATGGTGGAAAGCACCGGGTTGGGAGAAGTCTGCCCAAGGCCGCAGAGAGAGGTGTCGCGGATCACCATGCTCAGGTTACGCAGGTTGTCAAGATCTTCTTTCTCTGCCTTACCCTGGGTGATCTTTTCGAGAAGTTCATGCAAACGCTTGTTACCTACCCGGCAGGGAGAACATTTACCGCAGGATTCTTCTACAGTGAATTCAAGGTAGAACTTGGCCACCGATACCATGCAGTCGTCTTCGTCCATCACGATCATACCGCCGGAGCCCATCATAGAGCCAACCGCCAGCAGGTTATCGAAGTCGATGGGGGTATCCAGGTGTTTTTCGGTAAGACAGCCACCCGAGGGGCCACCTGTCTGTACGGAACGGAACTTCTTTCCGTCCTTGATGCCGCCGCCGATCTCAAAGATCACCTCACGCAGGGTTATGCCCATAGGCACCTCTATGAGGCCTACGTTATTGATCTTGCCGGCAAGAGCAAATACCTTTGTTCCTTTCGATTTTTCTGTGCCGATGGAAGAGAACCACTTAGCCCCCTTGTTATATATGACAGGGATGTTGGCAAAGGTTTCCACGTTGTTGACGTTGGTGGGCATGCCAAGGTATCCGCTTTGTGCGGGAAAGGGTGGTTTAAAGGTGGGCTCACCACGTTCTCCTTCCATGGAGTGGATCAGTGCTGTTTCCTCACCACATACAAAGGCTCCGGCACCGTAGCGTATCTCAATGTCGAAGTCAAAGCCGCTACTCAGGATATCCGTTCCCAGCAGGCCGTATTCGCGGGCCTGTTCTAAAGCGATCTTGAGGCGCTCGATGGCCAGGGGATATTCAGCACGGATATAGATCAGCCCTTTGGTGGCTCCGATGCAGTATCCGTTAATTACCATGGCTTCGATTACGGTGTGGGGGTCACCTTCCAGGATCGAGCGATCCATGAAGGCACCGGGGTCACCCTCGTCGGCATTGCATACCACGTATTTCTGGGTGCCGTCCACCTTTGATGCGATCTGCCATTTGACTCCTGTAGGAAATCCGCCACCACCACGTCCGCGAAGGCCGGAATCGATCATCACCTGGATGGCCTCTTCTGGTGTCATTTCGGCAAGCACCTTACCTAAGGCCTCATAGCCATCTGAAGCCAGATATTCATCAATGCTCTCAGGGTCTATCAAACCACAGTTGCGCAGCGCGATACGGATCTGTTTCTTATAAAAGCCCATCCCCTTGGAGTCGGAGATCTGCTTTTTGTTTACCGGATCCACATAGAGCAAACGCTTTACCTGGCGGCCTTTCACTGCGTGCTCAGCCACAATCTCTTTGGCATCTTCGGGGGTAACCGAAACGTAAAACGTATTGTCAGGGATAACCTTTACAATAGGACCCTTTTCACAGAACCCAAAGCAGCCTGTTTCAACAACCTGCACTTCGTCCTGAAGCCCTTGTTCTTTTAATTCCTTCTTCAGGTTTTCATAAAGCATGTTGCTGGCAGAAGCCCGGCAACCGGTACCACCGCAAACCAGCATATGCATGTTGAATTTTGCCATGTCTATTCCTCCTTGTCTTTTTCTATGGTTTGATAATTTACCGGGATAATTCCGTCAACCAGCTCCTGGTTTTTAATATATTTTTCGATGATCTCGTCTGCCTTTTTCTTGTCCACATAGCCATAGACCACAGGGTCATGGCCAGGCAGGTTGACCTCCAGGGTAGGCTCTGCATAGCAGTAGCCCATGCATCCGGTCTGTGTCACGATGGCGTCGATGTTCCGCTTATCAAGCTCATCAACCATGTATTCCATGACCTCTTTCGAACCGGAAGCAATACCACAGGTAGCCATAGCCACCTTTACGATTACACGTCCCTCCGGAGTGTCGCTCTTCTCCCGAAGGGCGATCTTCGACTGAAGATCTTCCTTTTTCTTTTTCAGATCTGCCAAAGATTTGATTTTTGTCATAATTGGTTCTCCCATTAAAAAGTGATTACTAAAGTTGTCCTATTTGTCGTTTGTCAAGTTTATACATTTAAAGAGGCGCTAAAGTGCACCCATTTCACCGAGATTCTCCCTGATCATCTCTTTAAGATATTGCCTTACCTCCGGGTCATTCAAAGGCACATCCTCCAGCACTTCTTTTACTTCGTTGGTATCCATTTTATACGTGCCTCCATTACGGTGATGTGTATATTGAAAGCGTATTTCCGGATTGCTGCCGACCAGCAGCACAATCACGCCGGCGATATCACCCGCAGACTGCCTGTCCATGTGGTCATGTTCAAACAGAGCTTCCACCACCGTGCCTTTGTCCACTTCGGAACGTATCTTCAAATGACCGCCTGCCTGCTCGGCATGCTGCTTAAGCAGGGAGATGCCCATGCCTACCTTCCGCGTCTTGCGTGAGGTGTAATAAGGGTCTGTCACACGCCGGACGGTATCCTCTGTCATGCCGCATCCATCATCACCAACCCTGATCAGGTAACGGTTCTCCCTGGTATCCTCCTCTATATGGATGAAGATGTTCCGGGCACCCGCCGTAATAGAGTTTTGCACGATATCCAGTATGTGAAGCGCCAGGGTTTTCATCTGTTTATGATTTAATATGCAAGCCGAGTGCTGCGTCTAAGGCACTTTCGCTGAACTGGCCTCCTGTTGGACAGCCCAAGTGCTGCGTCTGCGGCACTTTCCATGAACTGGCCTCCTGTTGGACAGCCCAAGTGCTGCGTCTGCGGCACTTTTCATGAACTGGCCTCCTGTTGGACAGCCCAAGTGCTGC
>SLEW01000120.1 GCA_007124575.1 Bacteroidales bacterium
CCAGCCTGGAATATAACTGGACCCAAGGTCTCCGCATGGAGGCAGGCATCGAATACGTATATGCACTGAACCTGGACCTGAAACGCTCGCTGCCATTCACCTCCCCCATGTCGGCCATCACCGGCCTTGAGTATGCTTTCAAAAACACAGGCCACTTCAGGGAAATGCACCTGGGCGTTGAAGGACTGTGGGTTGGCGCACAAAACAATACGGTACCTAATGAACTCAACACACCAGGATATTTTAGTTTAAACATACACGCCTCCGGCATGATCCAACTGGGCAGCCAGGAGGTAAACATCACCTTGCGGGTGAATAATGCCCTCGACAACCGGTATTACGATCACGTCAGCTTTTACCGCAGGATGCGGATCCCGGAACCGGGAAGAGACATACAGCTGTTTGTACAGGTCCCCATCAATAAGTGAAAAGTGAAAAGTGAAAAGTGAAAAGTGAAAAGTGAAAAGTGATAAGTGAAACCCTAAAAATTATTGGATTATGAAAAAACAACTGATTGGCGCTACGCTGCTATTTCTGACAGTCCCACTGTTCTTCTGGGCATGCGCTGAAGATGAAGACACCATAGAATGGCAACCTACGGTTGAAGTACTCTCACCGGCCTATTGTGACACTATATGGTTCGATGAGCCTTTTACTTTTAAGGTCCGGGTTACCGACCCGGGTAAAGAAGGACTCGGGGCATTGAGTTTTGATACCCACCACAATTTCAACCATCACACACATGGATCACACCAACCTTGCGACATGGACCCGGAAAAAGATGCTGTCCGCCCTTTTGAGGAGGTATGGATTTACGATCTGCCGGATGATGAGACCGACTACGTATTTGAAAAGGAGATCACCATCCCTTCGGCTGCCGGCCAGGATGCCCATCACGATTACGGAGATTACCACTTCCATATTTATGTGACAAACAGCCAGGGATATCAGACGTATACAACGCTGGACTATAAACTGCTGTATCGCGAAGGCCACCCGGATGATCCCTGGCAGTAAAACACAAGGAATCATTCTTGATCCTCAAGCCTTATTGGCTAACAGACAAATAACTATACGACCATGGTGAATGACACCATGGTCAATGCACCTGGTGCAGAGATCATCATTGACTTTAGTGTACGCATAGGAACTCCTGCGCAGCATCGCGCATACATTGCCAAAGTTTGCCAAGTAAGCTGGTCTGATCTGCGAATTTCGCAGTGAATGAAAGTCCACTTATTTGGCAAACATTTTTTTGCAGCAGAATAAAACGCTTGTTTTTATACTTGTTAATTATATATGTTTAATATATTTGTAAGGTGATGATGATTTACCATACGTCTGATTGCAGGTCAAAAGCCATTAGCAGTCCCAGACTATTCGACTTTTTGACATTTATTCACTCTAAAAAATCTGCAAAATGAAATTTTCTTCTACAACTGGTTTATTCAGCAAAAAAAAGATGCAACAGCATACCCTCCTGATAAGCTGTTTGCTGACAATGGTCTTCCTGTCAATGACCCAGGGGGCCTACGCACAGTTTGGCGGAGGCAGCGGAACAGAGACCGATCCATACATCATTGAAACCCTGGAGCACCTGGACGACATCCGCGGCGATTATCTCAGCGACCACTTTCTGCAGCAAGGAGATATTGACGCGTCACCGACCTCCGGATGGGATGGCGGCAGCGGGTGGCAGCCCCTGGGAAATGGCGCAACACCATTTACAGGTAGTTACGATGGTAGCGGCTACAGCATTTCCGGATTATTCGCAGACAGGCCCGGATCAGATTATATTGGTCTTTTCGGATATACAGATAATGCCTACATCCAAAACCTCCAACTTGTAAACATTGACATTACAGGCAACGACCGTACCGGTGGACTTGTCGGGAACAATAATGCAACAACAATCAGCAACTGCCATACCAGCGGAGAAATAGATGGTACAGGCAACTGGGCCGGCGGTATTACGGGCTGGAACAGCGGACATATTGCAGAAAGCACTTCATCAGCGACAGTTACTGGCAACAACTCCGTCGGCGGGATTACCGGATTTGCCTTCGACGACAGCATCCTTATGGAATGTGTATTTTCCGGAGACGTGACCGGCAACATGTATGTAGGTGGACTGGTTGGCTTTGCCCGTTTAACCGATGTGGATGACAGCTATGTAACCGGTGAAGTGTCCGGATCCAAGCATGTCGGGGGCGCACTTGGCCGCAGCTGGAACAGCCACCTCAAAGGCTGCTTTGCCACGGGAGATATACTTGGTTTGGATGACGATACTGGCGGCCTCGTCGGTGAGCTGATCTCCAACAGCAGCATTGAAGACTGCTTCGCCAGAGGCAACGTGTCCGGCAACAACAATGTGGGCGGACTGGTCGGACTGATGACCGCAAGCAGCATTACGAACGCCTATGCCACAGGAAGTGTCAGCGCCTATGAAACATCCGGCGGACTAGTAGGCCTGCACAACAGCGGCGATGTGGTCAACAGCTACTGGGATACAGAAACTTCCGACCAGGATAGCTCTGCCGCAGGCGAAGGCCGGACCACCGAAGAAATGACCCATCCCTATGCTGACAACACCTACGAGAATTGGGATTTTGACGACATCTGGAATGCCGATGAAGCGCATGATGCGAATGACGGCTATCCCTACCTGGTCGAAATGCCGGAAGAAGAAAGTTTCCAGGTTACTTTTGTCATATTGGATGAAGAAGACGATCCCATTGACCATGCCGTCATCACACTGAATGACCATACACAGGACGAAGGAGATTATGTGTTTGATGAAGTCTTGCCGGGGACTTACAATTACATCGTGGAGGCAGATGACTTCGAAACTGCCGAAGGAGAAGTGACGGTCAGCGACCAGGACGTGACCGTGGAAGTAATCCTGACGGCCATTCCCGAATTATATACGGTGACCTTTGATATTGTTTCTGAAGAGGGATTTATTGTGGAAGAAGCAGTTATCACCTTTGATGGAACGACCTATGAGCCTGGTGAATATGTGTTCGAAAATTTAGAGCCCGGTGAGTATGCATATCACGTATACAAAGAATCTTACGAAGAAGTTGAAGGAACTGTTAATGTGGTTGATGAAGATGTAACCGTGGAGCTCACGCTCTACTGGATTGTCCATACCGTGACCTTCCATATAACGGATATTGAGGGTGCAGAAATCACAGATGCATCGATTAGCCTGGCTAACTATGAAAATGAGCCCGGAGATTATATATTTGAAGATGTAAGAGATGGCGGCTATTCTTATCTTGTGGAAAGGGATGGGTACTTCTCTGAGGAAGGATTCATCATCGTGGATCATGACAAGGATGTGTATGTTGAGCTTACCCCCGATGATGTATCCACCGGCCCGGACCTGGAAGACGCAATCAGCATCTATCCCAACCCCGCCAGTCAGACCCTGTATGTGCAATCAGGGGTTGCACTTCAACGTTTGGTGTTGCTGGATATGCTGGGACAAACCTTGTACGATGCGGA
>SLEW01000140.1 GCA_007124575.1 Bacteroidales bacterium
AGATATCACACACCCTCGCGAGGTAGTGTTTCAGCAGGTCTTCGGGCAAACCCAGCGCCCTGATCCGGTATTTGGCGTCTTCTTCAAGAAACATCAGGAAGCCCCTGGGAGCAGCAAACTCATCAATCCCATGAGAGGTGAGCAGATGCCACAACTCCTCCTTTTCCGCTTCCAGGATCTGTTCGGCCTTAGAGATAGCTTCCTGTAATGAAGGATCCATTTCCAATGAAGTTTCTATTGCTAAATTACGGAAAAGCAAGAAATATTCCTTCTGCACGAAGGAATCATGGCTTGCTAAAATTTGTCAATTTGTGGAGAATGGGGCTTGGGTAATGGCCGCACAGGTCAGAGCGAGTATTCTTCCTGGAAAGTATCTTTTAGCATGGCAACCTGCTCCTGATAATACCGGTGAAGCACCTCGTTGTCGCCGGCGATTTGCATGGCCAGGTAAAAACAACGCTCCATGACGTCGCGGCTGATCTTCAGACTTGCATCACCGGTAAGCGTGTCCTCGACGTTTTCCAGCGCAAGCCTGGCGGTTTCAAAGGCAGGCAGCAGGCAAAGCAGCGCACCCATGCGATATCCCCTGGCAAACAGGGGAATGTGGCTTACGTATTGCACGGCACCTTTTAACTCCGTAAAAATGTCATGCAACACCAGCTTCCTGGTCTCCATGGTGACCCCTTCGATCAGCTTACCGGCCGATTTCATCCATTGCCTCGGGATATAGCAAATACCCCGGGAAAGGTCCTTCCCAAAATCCTTTAAAATATTTGTCTTTTGCAATGTACGTGCAAAATGCTCTGTGTAAGCAAGCAGCTGATGTACCGTGTGCTGACTGAATCCATAAAAATCAGCCGTAAGCCTTGTGAGCAGATGACCCACGTTGCCGGCAACAACATAACAATACCTATTGTAAGCTTCCACAGATTCCAGGGTGCTTATGCCAGAGGCCTCTTTCAGAATGGACCTTTCCGGGTCCAGGTTGGCCGCCATGCCGCTGATCATCTCGCTGACCCAATAGCCGATATGTCTTTTAATGCGGGCAGGAAATTTGTTAAAGATCTGCCACAACATCAAACCCTGCCTTATCGTCATCAGGTTTTGCTCATCTTCTGTCAGGCCCGGCCATGCATGGGCTTCCCATTCTGACAACACTTCTGTTGAATCGGCTCTCCCGTCGAGCATCCGGATCATTTCCTCAAAACGTTCAAGCTTAAAGCTCTCCGGCGCCTCAACATCTTCAATATTATCAGCTACCCTGCAAAGCAAATAGGAGATCCCGGTGTAATCATCCAGTGGCTTTTCCATCTGAGGAACCACGATGGCAAATGACCTGCTCACCTCGTCCATCCGTTGCAGATAATAATCTTCTTCTTGTTTGGTTAAGAGCCTTTGATGTGCGTTCATGAGTGCAAAGATAAGAACTTCAAAATTCTTTGTCAGAGAATTACGCGTTACGCAACAGGAAAAATTCGTTAAATGTTTGTAAAAACGATCATCGCCTTTCATGCTACATTTCTTTTGTAACGGCCAAAAGCGCGATTTTTATACTGATTTAACAGATAAGATCAGAATTTTCAAAAAAGACGGCATATCTTTGTATATTATCCAACTATTCTTTATACTTGCGTTTTTCTGGTCCGCCTTTTCGTAATGGGAAGCTGAAGCCCGAACGAAAGCCACCAGGCTGAGCATTACCAGGCATATAAATCCTGTCAACAAACTATGAAGCCAGAAAAAATCATCACAGAAGCTTCTAAGAGATTTAATGAGTATACGGCCACAACCGTGGAGTATAAACTCATTCTGCAGGATATGCTTGCCATCACCGGAGCCCGCTACGGCGCCCTCAATGTATTTGAGGAGGACCGCAGCTTTACGACTGTTGCCATTGAAGGAATCAGGGGGAATATCCGGAGGGCCATATCCATGATGGGCTTTGAGCTGACAGGGAAAAGGTGGGATGAAGACCCGGAAAGGGAAAAAAAGATCAGGGCTCACAAAACCACTGTTTTTCATGACCTCACAAGTCTGACAGGAGATCGCGTATCCCCTAAGATCGTTCAGCTGTTATGCAACACGTTCAGCATTAAAGAGACGGTCGTCATCAAAACCACGAAACACGAACAGTTCATCGGCGATTTCACCCTGATGTTTGAGAAAGGGACTACCCTGAAAAACCAGGAAATGGCAGAGCTGTACGCAGACATGGCAGGGATGATGCTAAGTAGAATAAAGGCTGAGCAAAAGATCCTGGAAAGCGAAAAATACCATCGTGCATTGGTAAAAAGCATTCCTGATCAGTATTTTGTGATAAACAATAAAGGCGTTTTTTTAGATTTCAAAGCAGACTTCAGGGAGCTCTATGTGCCACCGGAGGCCTTCATTGGAAAGCATTACAAAGAAATACTCCCGGCCGGTGTAACACGGAAATTTGATGCAGCCTTTTCAAAATCGCCAGACAGGGAAAGTGTTCTCAAGATCTCTTATTCATTGGAAGTTGCTGACGGGTTAAATCATTACGAGGCCAGGGTAGTGCCATTTGGTTCTGAAAAGCATGTGGTGCTGGTAAGGAACATAACGGAGCAAAAAGCCTCCGAGGAAGCCATCGCCAATAGCCTGGCCCGCCTGAATGAGGCTGAATCTGTTGGTAATACCGGGAGCTGGGAGTATGACATAAGCAATGATAAGCTGCTGTGGTCAGAAAATCTGTACCGGATCTATCAACTTAACCCGGACGAATTTGACCTCACCTTTAACAACATTGCAACCCTGTTGCATCCGGAGGATTGGAAAAAAGTTCAGGAAGCTTTTGACAACTGCATAAAGCATTGTGCGGACCTGGAAATAGAACACCGGATCATTACCTCGAACAACGAAACCAAATACCTTATTGAACGCGGCCGTGCCGTTTGTGATGACAGCGGAAAGCCCGTTAAGGTCATTGGTTCCGTAGCAGATATCACACACCGGATAATTGCCGCAAAAGAGCTTGTAAAGCTCTCTGACTTGCAACACGTGCTGATGAATATGGCTTCCAAATACATCAACATCAGTATTAAGGATATTGACGAAAGCATAAAGCAGTCGCTGGCAGAACTTAGTGAGTTTGTAGATGCCGACAGGGCGCATGTGATGTATTATGACTGGGATAAGCAGTTGGCCAGAAACGCATACGAATGGATAAACCCTGACATCGCAAACCTGACTGATGAGCTGCTTGAGGTGCCATTGGAAAACATGGACTGGTGGGTTGAAAAGCACAGAAAGGGAAAGACCATCTTTGTAACCGACACCTTTTCCTTGCCGGCAAATAACGCGGTAAGGATAATACTGCAGAAATATAACATTAAAAGCCTTATCGCACTGCCCATGATGCAGCAGCATCAATGCACAGGTTTTGTGGGGTTTTTCTCCGTTCGCCAACACCATGACTACAGTGAAAAAGAAAAGCACCTGTTACATGTTTTCTGCCAGATCCTCATCAACTTAAACAGGAG
>SLEW01000116.1 GCA_007124575.1 Bacteroidales bacterium
ATACACCACCCAGGACACCGGCAGAGTTTGAAGAAGCACAGGCGGTTATTATCACCTGGGCGGCATATAGCTCCGAACTCCGCGAAATAGTCAGGCACGCACAATCCGCAGTGGAAGTTTATATCATAACCAACAATCAAAGCAATGTAGAAAGCTATCTGACCAGCGGGAATGTTCCATTGGATAACATTGTTTTTGTGAACGCCCCCTTTAATTCTGTTTGGGTCAGAGACTATGGGCCACAAAGTGTATATCTGGATGGCACCGATGAATTGGCTTTCATTGACTGGGATTATAACCGTCCTCGCCCACAGGACAACCAGATCCCACAATTCATGGCAAACTACCTGGATCTGGATATTTATCAGCTGGCCCTGGGCAATAACCTGCTCACAGCCACCGGAGGTAATTTCATGGCTGACGGTTTTGGCAGGGGATTCTCTTCAAAACTAATTCTTACTGAAAATTCTGGCTTTACCGAAGAACAGATCGACCTGGTCAAATATGAGTTCCAAGGTATTCACACCTATATCAAGATGGATGAGTTGCCGTTTGACAATATCTCTCATCTCGACATGCACATGAAACTTCTGGATGAAGTGACACTGCTGGTAGGAGAGTTCCCGGAAGGAGTTTCCGACGGACCTTTTATCGAATCCAACCTTGAATACCTCACCAGCAATTACCTGACCGCTTATGACAGGCCATTTGAGGTAGTGCGGATCCCCATGGCCCCAAGTCCCACTGGCAACTATCCACCCAACGCACATTATCGCACCTATACTAACTCTATCATCCTCAACAATGTGGTTTTAGTACCAGTGTACGGCTCTTATCTCGACGCCGACGCACTGGAAGTATATGAAGAAGCCATGCCCGGCTATGAAATCGTAGGGATCAACATGGACAACGTAATTAGTGCCAGTGGTGCTATACACTGTGTCACAAGAGAGATCATGGCCGACGACCCAATCCATATTGCCCATGCTAAACTGCATGATCAGGAGGCCAGCGACGACGGTTTTGAAATAAAAGCTACAATAAACACTGTCTCCGGCATCGACGAAGCTAAAGTATATTGGTCACTTGACAGCGATAACGGTTTCGAAACCATTGACATGGTACTGGAAAATGACACGTTTTATGCCCACATACCCCCACAGCCCTGTCTCACAGAAATATCTTACTATATCAGTGCAACAAATGTCAATGACAAAACCATCAATAAACCCCTGGTAGCTCCTGATGGCTATTATACTTTTACAATCCTGGGAGAAGAGACCGACTTTTATGCTGATGACGTTTCTCTTGAGATGGGTGAGGCCACACAGTTTCATCTCACCTACTGCCAGGAACCAGATGATGTTTCCTGGGATTTCGGCCAGGGGGCTGAGCCAGCAACTGCAGAGGGCACTGGACCGCATACCGTAACGTACCATGAACCGGGGGCAAAAACTGTTTCCGTAGCCTATGATGGGGAGGAGATAATAAAAGAGGACTACATCGTGGTAAATGAAGCCAATGGTTATCTTTTGCTGGTCAAGACAGAAGGAGAAGGTACCACAAATCCGGATCCAGGTGAGTACGAGGTTTTTGATGGAGATGAATTTACATTGGAGGCTATAGCCGGCGAAGGATGGCAGTTTGTTAAATGGCGCATCAATAATGATGAAGATCAGTATAATGAACAGATAACCCTCACAGTTGAAAGCAACCTGGTGGTTACAGCGGTTTTTGAAGACCCCACAACAGTTATTCCTTTTGCGGATGAGTCCTTGAGACACAACATCTATCCCAACCCAAGCCAGGGCAATTTTACCCTTTCGCTGTCGCCTTCGAATACAGCTACTCACCTTACAATTTCCGGATTGCATGGCGAAGTGGTTTTCGAGGAAATGGTTGCTGCCTCAACAGCCGAAACGATGCTGAACATCAACCTGGATAATGTACGTTCAGGTATATATATCGTCCATCTGACAAACGGCAAAGAGCTTATCACTGAAAAAATTGTGGTTCAATAAGCATAAAACCATCACCAGTGAATTGAAATAAACTGTAATTTTGTCCCAAACACCTGAAAGATCACGACTATGGACTTGAACAAAATCATGACAGTATCCGGCAAACCCGGACTTTATAAGGTAGTAGCGCAAACGAGAAACGGTCTGATAGCAGAATCCCTGCAGGATGGCAAACGCATGCCCATATTTTCCACCGACCGCTCCTCAACGCTGGAAGACATCAGTGTTTTCACCTACGAGAAAGACATGCCGTTAAAGGAAGTCTTATGGGCCATTTATCAAAAATATGATGGCCAGGAAGGACCAGACCCCAAATCATCATCTCCTGATGAACTGAAAACTGCCTTTGAAGAAATTTTACCTGATCATGATAAGGAAAGGGTTCATGTATCTGACATGAAAAAAATCTTTTCCTGGTACAACATCCTTCTTGAAAAAGACATGATCAGCAACCCGGAAGAAGAAGAAGAAAAAGAAGGCGCGGGTGACACAGAAAAGTCAAAAGAGGAGGATAAGCCAGAAGAAGAGAAAAAGGATGAGACGACCGGGGAACAGAATGAAAAGGGTAAGGAATAACACAGCAAAGGCTTATATGTATAAGAGAATTATACGTCCGCTATTATTCACATTCCCACCTGAAGGTATTCACAGGGCAGTAGCTAAGCTATTGCCCGTTTTTTTTGCCATTCCCGGGATTAAACCCCTGATGAGAAAAACAATGGTCGTCAGGGATCCCAGGCTGGAGCGTAAATTGTTCGGATTGCGCTTTCCAAACCCGGTAGGGGTGGCAGCTGGTTTTGATAAGGAGGTGTCGTTGTACAACGAACTGGGCTACATGGGCTTCAGCCATGTCGAAATAGGCACAATAACCCCCGGGGCGCAGGCAGGAAACCCCAAACCCCGGCTTTTCAGACTGCCTGAAGACCAGGCGCTGATTAATCGTATGGGCTTTAACAACCTTGGTGTAGAAGACTGTATCACAAAACTCAAAAAGAAAAATCCGCAGATCATCATTGGAGGCAACATAGGAAAAAACACGTCTACACCCAACGAAAAAGCAGCAGATGATTATTGTTTCTGCTTCGGGAAACTATTCAGCTTTGTAGATTATTTCGTCATAAATGTGAGTTGTCCTAATATTAAAGACCTGCAAAAGTTGCAGGATAAAGACGAAACTTTAAAGATCTTGCATGCGATCCAGGATATTAACAAGGCCAAAGATCCCCCGAAACCTGTATTGCTTAAAATATCCCCAGATTTGAGCCATGGTCAGCTTGACGATATCATTGACATCATACGGGAGACTGGGCTGCAGGGCATTGTAGCCACCAATACATCTCCCCTGCGCGAGAATTTGCAAACACCACGGAAAAAAATATCAGATATCGGTCAGGGAGGCTTAAGCGGCAGGCCAATTAAACATAAAAGCACCAGAACAATAGCCTATCTTCATAAAAAAACAGGTGGTACCATCCCCATTATAGGGGCAGGTGGCATTTTTTCAGCTGCTGATGCCATAGAGAAACTGCAAGCCGGCGCATCGCTGGTACAGGTGTATACCGGCTTCATTTACCAGGGGCCGGGCATTGCCAAACAAATCAACAGCCATCTCCTCAAAAAATAAAAGACAAAAAAACTCAATTTTATTTGTACTTTTAATGCGCCTATGTTATAGGCTGTTAAAATCAATATCATAGCGCTGGTTAATCAAAATCTGGCAGTTTTTTTGTTGTGAAGAAAGTATGAATATATATTACCCTATAATAAAATGGAGCTTAACACTCATTTTCCTCTGCTACTTAACTGGCAGCGCAAGTGGCGTACAGCAAGGGGAATTCCGGTTTAACCGCAACAAAGGTTCGGTGATTATTCCCATCCAGGTTCGAAATAACCTGGCGGTAGTGCCCCTTTTTATTAATGACCATGGACCTTTTCACTTTATTCTTGACACCGGTGTAAATACCACCATCCTTACTGAACCGCGGATTGCCCATATGACCGCGCTAAACATCGAGGATGAGATTCTGATATACGGATTGGGGGGAGAAGGTATAGTAGAAGCTGCATTAGCCAGTAATGTAAAGATAAATATGCGCGGAATTACCGGAACTGACCTTAACATGGTGGTCATCCCCGAAGACATTCTTTCCTTCAGCGAGTCATTTGGATTTCCTGTATATGGGATCATTGGATATGATTTTTTACAGCACTTCCCTGTGGAAATAAGCTATGCATCTGAAACAATGCGCGTATATAACAACAGGGATTACAGGATATACAGAAGAAGCAGGGTACTGCCCTTCAAACTTGTGCATGGGAAGCCCTACATTGAATCAACCATTATCGGCGAGCATGGTGACACGCTGACTACAAATTTACTGCTTGACCTGGGCGCAAGCCACCCGGTGTACCTTAACAACGATTATATCAACATGTCAGATCATACTATTGAAAGCTTCCTTGGTAAGGGCATAGGTGGCAATCTGATGGGCAGAATGGGGTTTGTGCAAAAACTAAAGTTAGGTGATCTAATCATTGACAGACCCATTGTTTCCTACCCTGACAGGGAATTTCTCGAATTTTATGGTACGGAGATCGAATGGGAAGGAATTATTGGAGGCGGGATAATCCATCGTTTTAATGTAATACTGGATTATCCCTCCGAAAAGGTCATCTTTCGTCCGGCGTCAAAATATAATGACCCGTTCCACACTAACTTGAGCGGGTTGGAGGTTGTTGCGAGAGGGCTTAGAATGAGAAAATTTGTCATTCATTATGTCAGGCCCGGATCAATAGCCTACGAATCCGGCATCCGTGCAGGGGATCAGATCATTACCCTAAACAACAAGACCCATGTGCAGTTTACGATGGAAGATGTCATGAGCACCCTTTCAGAGCGCGAAGGTCGCCGCATATCCATGTCACTGTTGCGGGGCGACGAGCTGATAAGAGTAAATTTCCGCCTTCGCGAAGATCTGTACTGAATAATAAAAGCCTTCTTTTGATCAGCGGCGTAAGTAGGGCATATCTTTCTTCCTGCCTTGTTCTGCCCACTCTTCCGGTATCACCTTCCAGTTGTTTCTGCTTTCAGGATGATACTCTTCAATCTCAGAAAAATAATCAATCATGTAGCTTCTGAGATCTCGTTCGGTAGTAAAAGAAATGCGTTCTGAAAGCTCATCCCTGGAGATACCGGCACCTTCAGTAAGATGGCCTCCCCCGCCGCTCCCACGGTATGAATTAATGGCCACCTGATAGGTACTTTCCGGATCAAACGAGCTGCCATCTTCCATGCCAAGAATTTCCACACGCTCACCCACCGCCTTGCTTACATCCACGGTGTATTCAATCCCGGCAGCAGAATCAAAATTATAAGGTGCATTTCTCAGGGCCTGCCTTCCCTTTCTGTCTCCGGGAATCCGACCCAGTTCATCACGACGCATATTAAGAAGATGATCATCTTCGTTGAGCATTCTGTTAAACCAGAGGCCGTAAGAATACTCCAGGTGATCAATAATCTCCTGGCCGGTAAGTTCCATAGTATACAGGTAGTTCTCATACTCATACAACCTGAAAAAGTCGCGCATGTGAAGTTTGCCTTTACGTATTGTCTGATCAAAGGCCAGCGGGGCCGTAAAACTGATATCGGCTTCGGTAAGACTTAGTTGCACATGATGTACCAGGTCTGTAAAAGGCGCACTGCCAAATAAAGACTCCATAGAGTGTATGTCGGCAGTAATCTTTCCAACTTCTTTATTGGCGAAGTCAAGTATTTCCTGCACATCATCTTCGAATTTCTGGATAAAGGGATGGCTAGGAACGGCTTTTTCTGTGGATATCATCTCAGCACGCACGTCTTTCAGCTGAAAGGGTTCGCGCCGGGACTCTCTCCGGAAGGTCAGTTCTGTCAGGGCAAGATGTTCGGCAAAATGGCCGGGTCCCATGACAAGTACATCTTCTCCTGCCGTGTTGCTTACCGTCTGAATTCTTCTCCGGTGGTCATGAGAAGAAAAGATGACATCGAAACCATGTACATGCTTTGCTATATATCCGGAGGCATTTTCCAGGGGATGGTCATCCGGGTCGGGTTCCAGTGGGCCAAATCCGCTATGAAACAGTCCGATGATCGCATCTGCTTCTTCGTTTTCATTAATGTAATCGACCCAGTATTGTGCGCTTTCCACCATATCCTGGAATTCAAGACCTTCCCACAGATGAGGCGGAAGCCAGTTGGGAACGCCAGTGGTGGTAAGACCGATTACAGCCACTTTTACACGTTGTCGTTCTATGATGATATACGGCTTAAAATAAGGCTCTCCTGTTTCTGCATCCAGCACATTGCCACCGAGCCATGGAAAATCAAACTCATCCAGAATACGGTTATACACCTCAGGACCCGCCTCGATATCATGATTACCGATCGTGGCAGCATCATACCCAATAAAATTCATCATCCTGCTGAAAAGGTTTTCATCTGTCTCCTGCACAAAATTGGCATAATACGCTGCAGGCGTTCCCTGAATAAGATCCCCGTTGTCAAGCAGGATAAGGTTGCTTCTTTCGCGTGCACGCAGGGATTGAACCATATAATGTACATTGGCCATGGAGGTCCGTGCTGGCCGGTTAGCAACAAAGTCGTAAGGAAATAAGCGGGCATGCACATCTGCTGTTACAGCAACCTGCACCTTTACCTCACGGGCTGAGACACTGCCCGGGAAAAGCAAAAATACAGCCATCAATAGCAATGTAGTAATGAAAATACGGGTCATGAGTGGTATTTTTGGATATGGAATAATGGGATAGAACAAAAAAAGGGGCAATCAGTATTTTATATCCTGCCTTGCCCCTTCATATAACTGAAAAACTATTGTCCAAGATAAGCTTTCAGCAGCTTGCTTCTGGAAGTATGCTTTAAACGTCTAATGGCTTTCTCTTTGATTTGACGAACCCTTTCGCGGGTAAGGTCGAATTTTGCACCGATCTCATCCAGGGTAAGGCCATGGTTCATGCCGATACCAAAGTAGAGGTTGATAACGTCGCGCTCCTTTTCGGTAAGCGTGGCCAGTGACCGCTGAATTTCCCGGGCGAGTGATTCGTGTATCAGGCTTGAGTCAGCATTTGGAGAATCATTATTCACATATACATCCAGCAGGCTGGCATCTTCACCCTGCACCAGCGGTGCATCCACTGACACATGATGTGTGGAAATCCTGAACGATTCCGTGATCTTATCCTCGTTTACATCAAGAGCATCTGCCAGCTCCTCAGCGGATGGCGGGCGCTCATATTGCTGCTCCAGCCTGGAAGCTTCTTTTTTAATCTTGTTTAGTGATCCTACCTGGTTCAGCGGCAGCCTGACAATACGTGATTGCTCAGCCAGTGCCTGCAATATGGATTGGCGAATCCACCAGACAGCATATGAGATAAACTTAAATCCACGGGTTTCGTCAAACCGCTTGGCGGCTTTTATCAAGCCAAGGTTACCCTCATTGATCAGGTCAGGCAGACTCAGCCCCTGATTCTGATATTGCTTGGCCACAGAGACCACAAAGCGCAGGTTGGCCTTGGTAAGTTTTTCCAACGCTACCTGGTCACCTTGTTTGATACGTTGAGCCAGCTGAACCTCCTCTTCAGCCGATATCAACGGCACCTTACCTATCTCCTGCAGGTATTTATCCAGTGACGCCGTATCACGATTGGTTATGGATTTAGAAATTTTAAGTTGTCGCATATATTTGATTTCTTTAATTTAGAGGGTTAGAGAGGGCTTTCTTCCCCCGATAGCGGGAAAAAACCCTCAAAGGTACAAAAAATTTTCGTAAGGTGCAATGCCTGTTAAGCTATTAACGGTTTTTGGGATGACATGTTGCCCGGTATTAATCAAGGCCCAAGCCATAATAAGCCCTGGTACCATCCGGTGTCACACCTTCAATCAGCACGCCACCCGTTTTATCCTCCAGAATGGATGAGATGTCATTGGGATGATGTACTTCCTGGTTGTCAATATGTGTGATGATAAACCCCTGTCGAATTCCAGCATTTCCAAGCAAACCACGTGATAAACCGGCCACTCTTACACCGTGTTCTATATTTAGTTGCTGCAATGTTTCTTCAGGCACTGTCTCAAAGCGTGCACCCAGCATCTCCGTAACCTCACGTTCGTCCCTTGTGACGCGGGCAATCTCTCCATAAACATTTTGCAGTGTAGCTGTAGTTTCTCTCTCCTGCCCATCACGATAGTAGGTTACCACAACGTCATCACCTGGACGTTTTCGTCCAACAGCTTCGATGAGGTCTGACGGATTGCGTACTTCCGAATCATCAACCCTGAGAATGACATCGCCTTCCTGTATTCCTGCTTCTTTTGCTGCACTATTTTCGCCAACACGCTCCACATAGGCGCCCTGTATCACAGTAAGGCCACGCTGTCCGGCTTCCCGGCTGGTAAGCGGAGAAATGGTCACGCCCAGCATGCCACGTTGCACCTGGCCATATTCTGTCAGATCCTCTACTACCTTGCTGGCAATGTTGGCAGGAACAGCAAAGGAGTACCCTGCGAATGTGCCTGTGGTAGAGGCAATGGCAGTATTAATACCAACCAGCTCCCCCCTGGTGTTTACCAAAGCACCTCCACTGTTGCCGCGGTTTACAGCAGCATCAGTTTGTATAAACGATTCAATGGCCAATGTGTCAGTCAGAATGTTGATGTTTCGTCCTTTGGCGCTTACGATCCCAGCTGTAACGGTAGACTCCAGGTTAAAAGGGTTGCCAATGGCCAGCACCCACTCACCAACCAAAAGATTATCAGAGTCTCCGAATTCAAGATAGGGCAATCCTTCTTCGTCTATTTTTAACAAAGCAAGATCTGTAGTTGGATCCGTGCCCACCACCTCGGCTTCATACATCCGGTTGTCATTAAGGGTTATCTCTATCTTACTGGCATTGTCGATCACGTGATTATTGGTAATCACATAACCATCCGGTGATAAGATTACACCGCTGCCGGAACCTATCGCAGGAGGTCGATCCGGTGATGGCCTCCTGCGGGGGCCAAAGAAGAAATCAAAGAAATCATCCGGCCCGAAAAAATCCTGTTGCGGGCTGCGCTGACGTTCAAATTCAGAACGAATGTGAACAACAGCATTTACTGTCATCTCCGAAACAACAGTAAAGTCAGGCAACCCAGATGCAAAATCTTCCAGGTGGTTAACCAATGCAGAGGGCACCCGTTCAGACCGATGAGGTATCACATGAGATACCTGGTGATAGTTCTGTTCCGGCGCAAAATACATTTGCTGAATCCCCAGAGCTGCCACTCCGCCAAGGACAGCCACGATGAAAAGACCCAAAAACTTCTTCATAACAGCGTATGTTTTAACTTTTAACAAAACTTATCGTCATATTGTTCGCTATTTTCCACAAACAGCCAGCATGTCATTAACTTCCAAACCTATTCTTATCAATAAACATGCCCTATAGCTACAATATTTCTTAATAAATTCTAAAATTCCCTGCGGCCATGCATACTGTGCATGTATCTTGCCATTTGGTGCTGCCAGATTGTCACACCTGAGGTTTTTTATAACCTGTTTTCTATTTTTCGCTACATTTGAACCAATAAAAGCAAGCGACATGCACATCCCATTTGAAAAATATCATGGCACTGGGAATGATTTCATCATTATAGACAACCGCAAGCTGTTCTTTCCGCAAAACAGGAAAGAGAGTCAGGAACTTATCAACAGTATGTGCCACAGGCATTTCGGTATTGGCGCCGATGGATTGATTTTGATACAGGATAGCCACGAGGCTGGTTTTCTGATGGATTATTATAATTCAGATGGATTGCTCGGAAGTTTTTGTGGCAACGGCAGCAGGTGCGCTGTGGCTTTCGCTTACCGAAATGACATCATCAAAGACACCAGCATAAGGTTTGCCGCGGCTGATGGGATACATCATGCTGATATTTATCCGGGCACACAAAAGTTGACAACGGTAGCCGTTACAATTAATGAAGTAACACCTCCTGAGCAGATTGACCAAAATTCTTATTTTGCTGATACGGGATCCCCGCACATGGTAGTATTTTTGGAAAATATCGACAGCCTCGATCTGGCGACGATCGGACCTAAGTTAAGACATGAAACAAGATGGAACCCGGAAGGTACAAATGTAAATTTTGTTGAACAATTGCAAAATGGCAAACTTTATGTAAGAACCTATGAGCGGGGCGTGGAAAACGAAACTTTGTCATGCGGAAGCGGTGTAGCAGCTTCGGCCATAGCAGCATCTGTCCATTATGGCAAAAACAGTAAATACATCGGGATATGTACTAAAGGAGGTGAGTTAAAAGTAATGTTTAACCCGCCATCGGCTGATAAGCCAAACTTTCACCGTGTTATACTTGAAGGGCCAGCCAAATTGGTTTATCGCGGGGAGCTAATCCACAAAAAATAACATCCTATGAGCCTTTTAACAGGAAATAACATACGGATGCGTCCGGTTGAGATTGAAGACCTGGATATATTGTATCAATGGGAGAATGATGCAAAAAACTGGGTGGAAAGCAATCACCTCAATCCCATTTCCCGCTTCTATCTTGAACAATATATTCTTAATGCAGACAATAACATATATACAGACAAGCAATTGCGTTTGATGATCGATAATCACGCGGGGATAACCGTTGGGATCATTGATCTCTTTGACTTTGATCCGCACCATCGCCGGGCAGCGCTGGGTATCATCATCGGACCGGAACATCAGCGCAAGGGCTATGCATCCGAAGCCATTGAACTCATAATAGAATACGCACAAAGCACTCTTGAGCTAAAACAACTCTATTGTGGCATAGGAAGTGACAACCAGCGCAGCTTAAACTTGTTTCAAAAGAAGGGCTTTAAGATCACCGGCACGCGAAAAGACTGGCGTATTTACCAAAACCGTTGGCATGACGAACATTTTTTGCAGCTATTATTTTAGTTCAACGCAAAAAACGAAGCTCACAAAAACCATAATAACCGGAGCATAACAGGTGAGGCAAAAACATGAAAGGACCACGATTACTGATAAAAATCATACTGGTAACAACGCTTACTGCGATCGTAGTGGCAGGCATTCTTTTTTACAGTTATGTATACGCGCCTAATGTAATCCTCGAGCCAAAAGAGCAGACCCATCTGCATATCCCCTCTGGCAGCACATACGATGATGTATTGAAACTTTTAGAAGAACATGATTTTCTGCGCCATCCGGAACGCTTCCACTGGCTAGCGGTCAGAAAAAACTATCCGAATCGCATTATGGCAGGCAGGTACCTCATTGTTGACGGCATGAGTAATAATGAGCTTATTAATCTGCTCAGGTCAGGAGACCAAAGCCCGGTGAGGTTGACTTTCCACAACATCAGAACAAAGGAGGAGCTTGCGGGAAGGATTGCGGCCCAAATAGAAGCCGACTCTGCTGAAATCCGCAACGTACTGGGCTGCCAGGAAACACTCAGCAACATTGGCATGGATACACTAACCATCAAATTGCTTTTTATCCCCAACACGTATGAGGTTTTCTGGAACACTTCCGCAGAGCAATTCTTGCAGCGGATGCAGCGCGAATACAATGCTTTTTGGTCTGAGCCACGAAAACAAAGAGCAGAGGAGATAGGTCTTTCTGAGGAAGAGGTGGGTGTACTGGCTTCCATAGTGCAAAGCGAAACAAACAAAAGAGAAGAGATGGCGCGGATTGCAGGAGTGTATATGAACCGGCTCAGAAGGAATATACCGCTGCAGGCGGACCCCACCGTGATATACGCCAAAGGTGATTTTTCCATTAGGCGGGTGCTGAACAGGCATCTGGAAATAGATTCTCCCTACAACACCTATATGTATGCAGGATTGCCGCCCGGACCGATTAACTTCCCCGCTCCCCATGTGATGGATGCGGTTTTATATTACGAAGACCATGATTACCTGTATTTTAGCGCTAAAGCCGACTTTAGCGGTTATCATGTCTTTGCCAAAAGTTATGCCGATCACCTGGCCAATGCCAGGAAATATAGAAGAGCCCTGGACGAAAGGAATGTGTTCAGGTAGAAAATGAGATGAACCCGGCACTTGCGAGCTCGGCAAAGCCAATCACCCATGTCGAAGATCACGATTATTTGTGAAAAGTGGATTCTTGACATACAGAGGGGTGATTATGGACGCATGCAACGCCCTGGTTAGCAGAAACAAACAAAATTATAACCGATGAAAAAAATTAAATTCGGCACAGATGGCTGGAGAGCCGTCATCGCCAAAGACTTTACCACAGACAACGTCGCACGTATTGCTGAAGGCACTGCACGCTGGGCTTTAAAACAGCAGAAAAACCCATCCATAGTGCTTGGTCACGATTGCAGGTTTGGAGGAGAACTTTTTGCAGAAACAGTGATTAAAGTATTATGCCACCACGGCATAAAAGTATACATGGCAGGGACTATCGCTTCAGCACCCATGGTAAGCATGGGCACACTCAAACACAGAAGTATCCTGGGGGTTTTTATCACAGCCAGCCACAATCCACCCGAATATAACGGTTACAAATTAAAAGGCAGCTACGGAGGGCCACTCCTTGAACAAGAAGTGGGTGAGATAGAAGCCCTTATTCCAGATCATCCGCCGGAAGACAAAATGGAAATCCGCCTTGAAGAGCTGCAAAAAAAAGACTTGCTCGAATATGTTGACCTGGAGGGCATGTATATCGAACAGCTGCAAC
>SLEW01000097.1 GCA_007124575.1 Bacteroidales bacterium
CATGAGGATGTCAATTACATTAGAAAGCACATAGGATTTATTAAGGCTTCATACCGGAAACTTTTGCGGGAGGAGAACATGACAGCCTTTGAGCAAAAGCTTGGCAAAGAAGATACCGCAGAGGAAGCGACGGCACCTGAAGATCATTTGACAGAGCGTTTTGATGCAGCTTTTTCCATATATAAGGAGAAAAAGAATGCCTATGATAAGACTTTGGAGAAACAAATGCAGGAAAATCTTCAAACCAAGGAGCAGATTCTCGATGAGCTGCGTGAGCTTATTGAATCTGAAGAAGAGCTGAAGAAGACCTACGATCAGTTTCACGCTTTACAGGAGCGCTGGCGCGCAGTTGGTCCGGTTCCAAGGGGTTCGAAGGGCACACTTTGGAACAATTATCATTTTCTTGTGGAAAAGTTTTTCGACAAGGTAAACATTAACAAGGAGCTTAAAGACCTTGACCTGAAAAAGAATCTGGAGGCCAAAACGGGGCTCTGTGAGAAAGCTGAGGAGCTGCTTCTTGAAACCAGCGTGACTAAATCATTCCAGCAATTGCAAAAACTGCATGAAGCATGGAAGGAAACGGGCCCTGTACCCAAGGATAAAAAAGATGAACTTTGGGAGCGATTCAAAGCTGCCACCGACAAGCTTAATAAACGCAGGCAGGATCATTATGAAAAGCTTAGAGAAGAACAGAATAAAAATTATGCTGCCAAACTGGTGCTCTGTGAAAAGGCTGAAGAATTGACTGTTGACATGCCTGAAACACCCCGTCAATGGCAAAAGAAGACCGATGAGATCAATGAACTTTTTAAAGTTTGGAAAACCATCGGCTTTGCTCCCAAAAAAGTAAACAATGAGGTTTGGAATCGTTTCCGTTCATCCCTTGATACCTTTTTTGCCAATAAAAAAGAATTCTTCAAAAAATATAAGGATCAGCAGAAGGAAAACTATAACCAGAAATTGAATTTATGCATGCAGGCAGAAGCTTTGAAGGATAGCGAAGACTGGCGCAACACTACAGATAGTCTTATCGCCCTGCAAAAAGAATGGAAAGAGGTTGGGCCGGTACCCGCTAAGTTTTCCGATAAGATATGGAAACGCTTCCGAAATGCTTGTGATGCGTTCTTCAATAAAAAGTCTGAACATTTTGCCAACATTGGTGAAAAACAGGAAGAAAACCTGAAAAAGAAAAAGGAGCTGATCGATAAGGTTAAAAATTATGACTATGGAGATGATAACAAGGAAAACCTTGAAACTCTTAAAGAATTCCAGCGTCAATGGATGGAAACCGGTCATGTTCCAATCAAACTAAAGGATAAGGTGCAGTCCGAGTTCAGGCAAGCCATTGATGAACAATTTGAAAAGCTTAATATAAGCAAGAAGGTTAAAAGCACCTTGTCTTTCCGGTCAAAAATCGAAAACCTCAAAGGTGCTCCTAACGCAGGTAACATTATCCAAAAAGAAAAAAATATCCTGGCAAATAAAATCAAGTTCCTTGAGGGTGATATCAAGGTACTTGAAAACAACATTGGATTTTTCGCTTCCTCGAAAAAGGCTGATGTGTTGAAAGCAGAATTCGAGGAAAAAATCGAGAAAGCCAGAAATGAGATTCAGGTGCTCAGAGAGAAAATGAAGATCCTCTCGAATAGCTAATCCATTAGATTTTGTATATTTGTCAGGTAGCGTTAAATGTGCTAAACATCTGACATCATGCTAAAAAGAGCGTTCCTGACATGGGTTCTGTGTTTGTGTCTCGGGTTTTATTCCGCCCAGGCTGCCGATTTTGGTATACGTGCAGGGCTGAATTTTTCGGGAATTCCCTCCGCTAAGGAGTACTTTTTATTAAGTACTGAGATGGCAGATTACTCACTGGAAATACCCAATGGAAATTACACCGGCTTCCATTTTGGCGTCTTTACAAAATTATCCTTTGCCAACGTATTTATACAGCCTGAGTTTCTATTTGAAGAAACCAGGCAGGAAATGTTGCTTCATAATGACCGGCACACCCCCGACATGCCTGAAGTTCAAAGTTTTGCACCCAGGTTCAGCACACTAAAAATACCTGTTACGGCAGGAATTAAATTAGCCATTTTCCGTTTTGGTATCGGACCTTATTTTGCTTATATGCTGGATAATACAAGGGGGTATATGCATCTCATTGACTATGACGAGAGGATCACTTTTCATTACAACGAGTCAAGGGCAGGTTACCAGATCCTGGCCGGCATCAAAATTGGCAATCTGAGTCTTGATTACCGATTCGAAGGCAGTTTTTCATACCTTGGTCATGAAGTCAGGATGGGCGAAACCCAGTATGACTTTTCGATCAGGCCCCGGCAGCATGTCATCAGCCTTGGAATAGTTATTTTCTGAAGTTTCGGTATATGCTTACCTGAAAATGATGGCCTTCACCGGTGAGATACGCGAGATGATATAAGAGGGGATGAGCAGCATGACCATAGATATGGCAAAACTTCCCAGGTTAAGCAGCGCAATGTGAGATATCTGCATATTTATCGGTACTTCTGAAACATAATATGATTCAGGTGAGAGCTGTATGATGCCTGTATATGATTGCACAAGGCAAAGTCCTATCCCGACAAGGTTACCCCACAGCAGGCCTTTGAAAATAAGCATGGCTGCATGATACAGGAAAACACTTCTTATTGTGGTGTTTCTGGCACCAAGTGCTTTCAAGATACCGATGGCATTGACCTTTTCCAATATAGTGATAAGCAGTGTGGTAATCATGTTAATTCCTGCCACAAGAACCATCAGGGCAATGATCACATACACATTCATGTCAAGTAACGCCAGCCAGTCAAATATCTGCGGATAGAGTTGCCGGATGCTTTGAGCATCAAGATGGTATGGAATCAGGTCAAGGGTTTTCCTTGCCACTTCAGGAATTTTATCGAAGTCATCTACCAGTACCTCAAACCCGCCAATCTGATCTTCATCCCAGTCATTCAGTGTCTGTATGTGCCTGAGGTCTCCAAGTACAAATACCCGGTCAAGTTCTTCCAGGCCCGTGTCGTAAATGCCTGTGACCTGCAACCTCCTTATTCGGGGAGGGTCCTGGATGAAATAGATGAAGAGATCATCACCGGTATTCAGGAAAAGTCTTTTGGAGATAAGCGATGAGATGATCACCCCATCAGAGCGTGTTGTGTCATCCATGCTTAAGGTGTCACCGGATACAAGCCTGTTGCGGAAAAAAGACCAGTCAAAATCAGGCCCCACACCCTTTAGCACAACCCCATGGATGTCATCATCTGTTTTTATGATTCCGGGTTTAGTGGCGAACTTCTGAATGTGTCTTACGCCATCAATCTGAAGAACATCATCCAGAAAAACCTGTTCACTGCTTATAGGGCTTGCTTCAAACGAAACATTGTAGTCATAATTGGTGATCTGGATATGAGATCCAAAACCGATAACCTTTTCCCTGATCTCATCCTGGAAACCTGTTACGACCGCCATGGACACAATCATTACTGCCAAACCCAGGGCAATGCTGATAGTGGCGATCTTCCTGATCAGAGAAATATAGCCTTTTCCCTTACCAGCACCGCCCAAACGTTTGGCTATAAAGAGTGGGGTATTCAAGGTGATTTCTTTTTTTCAAAAGTAGCACTTTTAGCCGACTTTGAAAACAAGGTCATCACCTTCTTTGTCCACGCGCACATGGTCACCTGCTTTAACCGTTCCACCAAGAATTTCCACGGATAGCCTATTCAGGACATGCCGCTGAATGATACGCTTTAAGGGCCGCGCACCAAACTGTGGGTCAAAGCCTGCCTCTGCAATCCAGTCGGCAGCATTATCGCTGAGTTCTATGCTGATATCGTTGTCGCGCAAGAGATCACGTACGTTTTTCAATTGTAACTCCACGATGTCTCTGATCTCTTCCCTGGTCAGCGGCTTGAACATGATTGTTTCGTCAATGCGGTTGAGGAATTCAGGTCTGATGCTTTTTTTTAGCAAGCTAAAAACATCCTCACGGCACTGGTTAATGATCTCTTCGCGGTTTTCGTCGGTCATACTTTCCATTTTCTCCTGGATAAGTCCTGAGCCTACGTTTGACGTCATTATGATGATAGAATTCTTAAAGTCTGCCGTACGGCCTTTATTATCTGTCAAACGGCCGTCTTCCAATACCTGGAGCAGAATGTTGAACACATCGGGATGGGCTTTTTCGATCTCATCCAGCAGGATGACTGAATAGGGCTTGCGTCTTACTGACTCGGTAAGCTGGCCGCTTTCTTCGTAACCCACATATCCCGGAGGTGCACCAATGAGCCTGCTTACGGCATGTCGTTCCTGGTATTCAGACATGTCGATGCGTACCATAGCATTTTCATCATCAAACAGAAACTCAGCCAAAGCCTTGGCAAGCTCTGTTTTCCCAACGCCGGTTGTTCCGAGAAAAATGAATGATCCGACAGGCCTTTTGGGATCCTGCAGACCTGCACGGCTTCTGCGAATGGCATCAGATACAGCCACGAGTGCTTCGTCCTGACCAACTACCCGTTTATGAAGCTCATCTTCCAGTTTCAAAAGCTTTTCGCGCTCACTCTGGAGCATTCTGCTTACCGGGATGCCCGTCCAGCGTGAAACAACATCAGCCACGTCCTCGGCACTCACCTCTTCTTTTATCATGGCAGAGTCAACCTGAAGTTCCTGCAGTTTTTGATGCAGTTGCTGTAACTTCTCTTCAGCCTCTTTAATGCGACCGTACCTTATCTCGGCTACCTTGCCGAAATCGCCACCACGCTCAGCCTGCTCCGCCTCAAAACGATATTGTTCAATGGCTGCTTTATGTTTCTGTATCTCATCTACAACGGCCTTTTCATTCTCCCACCTGGCCTTCAGTTTATTTTTTTCTTCCTGTATATTAGCCAGCTCTTCGGTAAGAATCTTTAGCTTGGCTTCATCTTTTTCCCGCTTGATGGCTTCCCGCTCTATCTCAAGTTGCCTGATCCTGCGTTCTGCTTCATCCAGTTCTTCCGGCACGGAGTTCATTTCCAGGCGAAGCTTGGAGGCTGCCTCATCAATGAGGTCTATAGCCTTGTCGGGAAGAAACCGATCCGAAATATATCTGTGTGAAAGTTCTACCGCAGCAATGATAGACTCATCTTTGATGCGCACCTGATGATGGGTTTCATATCTTTCCTTCAATCCGCGCAAAATACTTATTGCATCTGCTTTGACTGGCTCTTCAACCATCACAACCTGGAAACGGCGTTCCAGGGCCTTGTCTTTTTCAAAATAGCGCTGATATTCTTTGAGCGTAGTAGCGCCAATGGCCCTGAGCTCACCCCTGGCCAGGGCCGGCTTCAGTATGTTGGCAGCGTCCATCGCACCTTCCCCCGATGCACCAGCACCTACCAGCGTATGAATCTCATCAATAAACAAGACATACTCGCCGTCGCTGGCGACAACCTCTTTAACCACAGCCTTGATACGCTCTTCAAACTCTCCCTTATACTTGGCACCAGCTACAAGCGCACCCATGTCAAGAGAAAAGATCTTCCTGGATTTCAAATTTTCAGGAACATCACCGTTAATAATACGGTGGGCAAGCCCCTCTGCTATGGCCGTCTTGCCTACACCAGCCTCACCAATGAGAATGGGGTTGTTTTTGGTGCGGCGTGCCAGTATCTGAAGGATCCTCCGGATCTCATCATCACGACCGATCACAGGATCAAGCTTTCCGGTCTGTGCCAGATCATTAAGGTTGTTTGCATAGCGATTCAGCGCATTCAGCCGTTCCTCCGCCGACTGGCTGTCGACAGTTGATCCCTGACGCAAGTTTTTAATGGCCTCTTTAAGCCCCTTTAATGTCATCCCGCTATCCTTCAATAATTGAGCCGCATCGTCGGAGCCGGAAAGAATGCCCAGCATAAGGTGTTCTACAGAAATATATTCATCACCAAACTCCTTGAGCATACTATTAGCCACCTGCAGTGTTTTCTTAGCTGAATCAGCAAGATAAGGCTCTCCTCCGGCCACCTTTGGATAGCGGCCAATGATCCTGTCCAGGGCCTGCTGTATGGTTGTCGAAGACACATTGTTCTTTTTCAGCAGATGGGGTGCTACATTATCATCCACTGAAAGAATGCCCTTTAACAAATGGCCGTTCTCGATAGCCTGGTGCTCATAACCCATGGCTATCTCCTGGGCCTTTTGTATGGCTTCCTGTGATTTTATTGTTAAACGATCAAAATGCATATATACTCCTAATTTACCTGTTTTTCAATGTAAAATTTGCTTTCTGCAGACTATATCAAATTGTAAACCAATTATGTAGCAGGTGTTTTGGGAGGCCAAAATGGCAGATATTTTACAAATAAAATGTCACTATTTCAGTCCGTTCATATCACATGATTTTGTATTATTGCTCCTTGTTAGTGTAAGCGAGGGTAAAAATTGCCAATAGCTAAAAGCCAACAGCCAAAAGCTAATAACAGTCCCGGACTTTTTGACGTTTCGACGTTTCGACGTTTCCATATTTGAACAAAATGCATACCCATGAAGAAATTAAAACTCCACTGGCAAATACTGATTGCCCTGATTTTAAGTGTCTTTTTTGGATACTTTTTCCGGGATTACGTGCCATATGTTACCTGGATGGGAGATCTTTTCCTGCGTGCATTGCAGATGATCATTGCCCCGCTGATCTTATCCTCTATCATTTCGGGGGTGTTAAACCTGGGGACATCCAAAAACCTTGGACGCATGGGGGCCAAAACAATTGGCTATTACATGATTACAGGGCTGATTGCCGCCACAGTGGGCATCCTCGCTGTAAACATCATACGTCCCGGCCACAGTGCCGACATTCGACTCCAGGAAGATTTCGTGCTGGAGGCTGACCCGGCAACCTTAGGTCAAACCTTGCTGGAAATCGTGCCGACCAATATTTTCCAGGCTCTCGCCGAGACCGACATGCTTTCCATCATCTTTTTTGCCATCCTTTTCGGCTTTTTCGCTTCCCGTCTGAATGAGAAATACAAGGCACCCATTGAAAAGACCTTTAATGCGATTTTCGAGGTGATGATGCGCATCACCATGTTTGTCATACGCTTTGCTCCGCTGGGTATTTTTGGCATAGTATCAGGAATCGTGGCTGAACAGGCTGATGACCTGGTAGCAATCTTTTCAAGCATGGGAATATACATGATTACGGTGATCCTGGCCCTGATGGTGCATTCCATAGTTGTACTGCCACTCTTAATGCATTTTGTGGGCGGTGTGAACCCCCGAAAGCATTTCCGGGCGATGTCTGTACCCTTGCTCACTGCGTTCACCACATCCAGCAGCAGTGCCACGCTTCCGCTCACCATGGAAGCAGTGGAAAAAAATGCCGGTGTTTCCAAGAAGACCTCCAGCTTCGTGCTGCCCCTGGGTGCTACCATTAACATGGATGGTACGGCCCTTTATGAATGTGTTTCTGTCTTGTTCATTGCACAAGTCATCGGCATGGAGCTTAGCATCGTGCAGCAGATGATCGTGGTTCTCACGGCTCTTTTGGCATCCATAGGAGCTGCAGGTGTGCCCATGGCCGGCTTAGTGGTCATCACGATAATCATGTCCGTGCTGGGTATGCCCCTGGAGGCCATCGGCCTCATTCTTGCCGTGGAACGTATTCTCGATATGTTCCGTACCTCGGTGAACATATGGAGTGATACCTGCGGAGCAGTGATTATTGCCCGTTCGGAAGGGGAGGAGCTGAAAGTTTAAGGTTTGGGGTCTGAAGTTTGAGGTCAGCAGGCGTAGCACCCGGGAGTGCAACGGGTGTGCACATAAAGCTGGCCAAAGCCCGGCGCCTGCATTCTCACTGATAAAGTTCCAGCAACCCGGGAGGGGGAGTCAGGTATATTTTCTTTTCTTCATGATTGATTTCCGTAATAAGTTCATCAGCTACCGGAATGAGTATTTCTCTGGTATCCTTTATGATGCTGAAAACCGGATTTCCGGGGAAATCGAGAATTTTATCAATCTCACCAATATATTCACCGCTGGCTTGGTACGCCTGGTATCCCTTAATGCCTTGATGATAAAACGCATTTTCCTCTGAAGGAGGAGATGATTCCAGTGGGAGGTAAGCTTCCTTGTCACATAAATGACGAGCTTGATCCACAGTGTTTATATCCTCAAAATGTATGACTGCCTCTTTGGCAGCAGGCCGCAAAATAATCTCTTCTATAAAAAAAGGAACCAGTTTTCCTTCAATAAGAATGAAAACTGATTCCAGTTCTTCGTATTTTTCTATGTCGTCGGAGTCCAGGGCAACGAGCAAACCGCCCTTAGTCCCCAAAGCTTTCATAATATAACCCAGATAATGATAATCTTCTTTCTTCATCAGGTTAAAATTATGATTCTGTTCAAACTTGAGCAAGGGTCTTTATGACTTGTCGTCAGCTTTCTTTTCTCCCTCTTCCTTAGGCTCTTCCTTAGGCTCTTCCTTAGGTTCTTCCTTGGGTTCTTCCTTGGGTTCTTCCTTAGGTTCTTCCTTAGGTTCTTCCTTAGGTTCTTCCTTAGGTTCTTCCTTGGGTTCTTCCTTGGGCTCCTCTTTAGCTTCTGGCTTTTCTTCCTGTTTTGCTTCTGCAGCAGGGGCTTCTTCTTTTGATTCGCTTTCCTGCGCTTCTGCAGCCTTAGCGCTTTCTTCCATTTGCAAACTTTCTTTTGCTAGTTTTTTGGAAAGCTCAGCTGCTCTTTCTTCGTTAATCTTTTTCTCCTCTTCGAAGCGCTTTTTCTTCTTCTCCTTGTCGGACAATTCAGCATTTTTGCGCGCCTGTTCTATTCTTTCCTCTTTATCCTGAAGCCATTTCCGGAACTTTTCTTCAGCTTCTTCTTCTGTATGCGCACCTTTTTCCACACCTTTGAGAAGGTGATGCTTCATCATCACACCCTTGGTAGACAAAATGGAGCGAACAGTATCAGAAGGTGACGCCCCAACCTGTACCCAGTGTAAGGCCCTGTCAAAGTCAATGTCAATAGTGGCTGGATGCGTCATGGGGTTATAAGTGCCAAGTCTCTCAATAAATTTTCCATCCCGGGGTGCACGACCATCCGCTACTACCATGTGGTAAAAAGGTTGTCCTTTTTTACCTTTTCTCTGTAGTCTGATTCTTGTTGGCATTGTAATGTAAATTAAGTTAGAAAATGTTGATTTTTAAGAAGGTGCAAATATCGGTCTTTTTTCTGAATTAAAAAAATTTCCTTATCTGCTTTTTGACTTTTTCGCGCCCGTTTTTTGTATAATTTTAAAGTCAGAAAGGAAAACATATGGCAGAAAAACAATTTACTCATTTACACGTACATACCCAATACTCTATTCTCGACGGAGCAGCTGCCATCGAACCGCTGATAAAAAAAGCAGCCGATGATGGCATGCAGGCGCTGGCCATCACCGACCATGGAAACATGTATGGTGTACTGGAGTTTACCCAGCTGGCCAAAAAGCACAACATTAAACCCATAATCGGTTGTGAAATGTATGTGACAGAAGGCAGCCGGAACGAAAAGAAAGGCAAGGAACATCGCAGTGGCCATCACATGATCCTGCTGGCAAAAAACAAACAGGGGTATAAAAACCTTTCAAGACTTTGTTCCATTGGCTACCTTGAAGGCTTTTACTATACGCCGCGCATCGATAAGGATGTATTGTTCCGGTATAATGAAGGGCTGATAGCCACTTCCGCATGCATTGGAGGAGAGATCCCTCAGGCCATCCTGAAAAAAGGTGAAGGAGATGCAGAAAAAATATTGCTTGAATACCTGGAGGTGTTCGGCAGCGACTTTTACCTGGAGCTTCAGCGTCATGGACTGGAAGAGCAAAAGGCAGTGAATGAAGCGCTGATAAAAATGGCAAAGAAGCATGATGTAACGCTTATTGCTACCAATGATTGCCATTTCATCAACAGGGAAGATGCCAGAGCGCACGATATACTCGTTTGTCTTCAGACCGGCCGAGACCTCGAAGACGATACCAGAATGAAGTATTCTGGTGAGGAGTTCCTGAAGACCCGCCAGGAGATGGCTGAACTTTTTTCCGACGTACCTGAGGCCCTGGATGGGACCATGGAGATTGCTGAAAAAATTGAGTCATACAACATTACCCAGAAAGTAATGTTGCCAAAATTTCCCCTGGCAGAAGGATTTGAAACGGAAGATGAGTATTTGCGTCACCTCACATACGAGGGGGCAAAGAAACTTTACCCGGAGATTACAGAAGAGATCAGGGATCGGCTGGACTTTGAGCTTAAGGTCATCAACGATATGGGCTTCGCCGGATACTTTCTGATCGTTCAGGATTTCATCAATAAAGCCAGGGAGCTTGATGTGGCTGTAGGGCCGGGCAGGGGAAGTGCTGCTGGTTCAGCAGTAGCCTTCTGTACCGGAATTACTGCCATCGATCCCATACGGTATAACCTGCTTTTTGAGCGTTTTCTTAATCCCGACAGGGTATCCATGCCGGATATCGACATTGATTTTGATGACGAAGGGCGTGACAGAGTATTGCAATATGTAATTGACAAATATGGCAGGGAAAAGGTCGCACAAATCGTTACCTTCGGTACCATGGCGGCCAGATCATCCATAAGAGATGTGGCCCGTGTCCTGAAGCTCCCGCTTCCCGAAGCTGACAGACTGGCTAAACTGGTCCCTGATCGTACAGGCGCCACCTTGAAAAATGCCTACAAAGAGGTTCCTGAACTGGCAAAAGCCCTCAGGGAAGCCCCTGCGGAGGTACAGGAAACACTAAAATACGCCAAAAGCCTGGAAGGCTCCAATCGCCAGACAGGCGTGCATGCTTGTGGGGTCATCATCGGGCCAACAGACCTGATCGATTGTTTGCCCTTAAGTACGCAGAAAGATACGGATCTGCCGGTAACACAGTATGAAGGGAAGTATGTGGAGTCTGTGGGCATGCTTAAAATGGACTTTCTCGGGCTCAAAACCCTTTCCATCATGAAAGAGGCGGCCAGAAACATTGAAAAACGCTATGGAACGAAAATTGACCTGGAAAACATCCCACTTGATGATGAAAAAACCTATGAGCTGTATCAGCGTGGCGATACGATAGGAACTTTCCAGTTTGAATCTCAGGGAATGCGCGAGTACCTCAAGGAATTGAAGCCCACGAACATTGAGGACCTTATTGCCATGAATGCGCTTTACCGTCCCGGTCCGATGGATTTCATTCCCATGTTCATTAAAAGAAAACACGGACAGCAAAAGGTCGAATATCCCCACCCATGGCTGGAAGACATTCTGAAGCCAACGTTTGGCATCATGGTATACCAGGAACAGATTATGCAGGCAGCGCAGATCATGGCAGGCTTTACACTGGCAAATGCCGATATTTTACGCCGGGCCATGGGCAAGAAAAAAGTTGAGGAAATGGAGCGCCAGAAAGTTTTTTTCATCGAAGGAGCGATGGAAAAGAATGTGGAAAAAGCTACCGCCGAAAAGATCTTCGATGTCATGGCTCGCTTTGCCGAATATGGGTTTAACAGGTCACACTCAGCTGCCTATTCCGTGGTAGCATACCGGACAGGGTATCTGAAAGCCAACTACACACCCGAATACATGGCTGCAGTACTCACCAATAACTTCAGCGATATCAAAAAGATCACCTTTATCATGGAAGAGTGTCAGCGGCAAAAAATCCCTGTACTCGGACCAGATATCAACGAAAGCACCTTCAATTTCGTGGTGAATGACAAGGGCGAGATCCGTTTTGGACTCGGTGCCATAAAAGGTGTGGGAGAGGGTGCCGTGGAAAATATTGTCACCGAAAGGGAGACGAACGGCCCATACAAGAATATCTTTGATTTTGCCAAAAGGGTGAACCTGAGAAGCGTGAATAAGCGGGTGTTCGAGTCACTTGCCAGGGCGGGGGCCTTTGACCGTTTTGAAGGCGTGCATCGTGCCCAGTTTTTCTTTTCTGAAGATAATGGTGCAAGCATCTTTATTGATAAGATCATCAGGCACAGCCACAATATCCAGCAAAGAGAAAACACCTCCCAGATGAACCTCTTTGAAGAAACCACCGAGGTCTATTTTCCCGATCCTGAACTTCCCGCATGTGAACCCTGGAGTAAACTCGAGATGCTAAAACAGGAAAAGGATGTGACAGGAATGTACATATCGGGCCATCCGCTGGATAACTTCAAAATACATATGCAGAGCTATTGCAGCCACGAGGTTGGCGACCTTAAAAACCTGCATACCCTCAAAAACAAAGAGATCACCTTTGCAGGCATCATAACCGCAGCAGCACACAAACACACGAAAAACGGAAATCCGTACGGTACCATTCAACTGGAGGATTATTCAGATTCACACCAGCTATTCCTCTTTGCTGAAGATTACCTCAAAGTGAAGCACTTCATGGATGTCCAGAATACCGTGCTGGTAAAAGCCCGGGTTCAGCCCAACCGCAGAAACCCGGCCCAGGTTGACTTGCGGGTAAAAACCATGAGCCTGCTGAGCGAACTGGTAGAACAGGATAAATCTGATCTACTGCTCCAGCTTCCCGTAGCTGACATTGACAAAGCGTTTGTGGAACGTATCAAACATACAGCAGGAAAGTACAAAGGGCGTTCGCGTCTTAAAATATACCTGATGGACCCGGTCGACAATAATTCCATCGAAATGTTATCACGAACCGTTAAAGTTGATCCGGTAGGCTTTTTGCAGGAGCTTCTTAAACATTATGAGGTCAAATACCG
>SLEW01000191.1 GCA_007124575.1 Bacteroidales bacterium
AAACGTCTTGAAAACATAACTGAGCGGTTTTCCAAGATTGGTTCGCCTCCTCAGTTGCTGACCATGGATATCCGGGAGACATTGGATGAAGTGGTTGACTATATGCGATTACGGACGCCGCGTAAAGTTTCTTTAAAGGTAGCAGCGCCAGGAGAACCCGTAGAGGTTCCTCACAATACAAATCTTTTTGGATGGGTTGTGGAAAACCTCATCAAGAATGCCATAGATGCCATGCACGGCTCCGGGAATATTTACATCAGCCTGGAGGACTATGAAGACCAGGTGCTGATTGATATATCTGATGATGGACGGGGCATTCCTTCGTCAAAACATAAAGTTGTTTTTCATCCCGGTTATACAAGCAAAAAAAGTGGCTGGGGTCTAGGCCTTTCCCTGAGTAAACGGATCATTGAGCATTATCATGGAGGTAAGCTTTTTGTAAAAGACTCGGCCATCAATAATGGCACAACTTTTCGTATTGTACTTAAAAAATAACAAGATCAGGCATTTTTGCGCTTTTTTCTTGCACCTGCGATGATGAGTACTATTCCAAGCAAAAAGACAATGGCCGTTCCCGTTAAATGACCGCTATGGTATTCCCAGAAAACCCGCTGGTGCTCTGAGGATAATTCCCTGAAGTCGGTAAGATATCTAATGCCTTGTACTAAAGAGAAAAGCAATATGACAATCCCTGCAATCAAAAATCCTTTTTTCATTGTGTTGTTAATTGCTGTTATTCAATGCGCATGGGGGGCGATCCCATGCAATTAGAATTATTCTGGTCCGATGCTGACTGCCAGGATGAAAACAAGCAGGGAAGCTAAACCTAACCTCCCTGCCTGTTTTCGAATCGTGTACTGCCTATCTTCGGACAGTTGTGGTGGTGGGTGTATAAATACCAAAGGTAATGGCATTTAACAGTCCGTCTATAAATGTGTGCTCGATCTTAACATCATAGCTTTCAGCGCCCCCCGCCATATCCGCAGGGTCTGAAATGGCGATTGGAGCGAGGCCATAGATTACATAATGATTTTTCTGTGTAACCTCCACGCCGGTTTGGGCACCGTCACCTACACTGAACGTGTATGTGTAACATGATGTCATCAGGATGGCTACACCCACGATGAGTAAAGAATTTAGCAACTTCTTTTTCATAGCAAAAAAATTTTGGTTAGTGAATAAAGAGTTATTATTGATTCTGAAGCCTTATACCAGGCTTACAGGTAGAAACGCAGACCACCGTTAATTTTGACCTGGTCAAATCCGCTGAGGAAGAGTTTAGGTTCAGCAAAGATTGATACACCTCCGAGAATATATTCCACACCGGCGCCAAGACCAAAGCCAACCTCTGTATCTGAATCGCTCTCAGAACCTAGTCCGGGAATATCTACTTCAAAAGATGCGTAATGAAGGCCAAGTGCACCTATGCCATACAAAAGTAATCCATCCCTGTCATAAAGAATGTAGTTGAAATTACCATTGAACTCCAGGTATGTAACGCTCGAACTCCAGGTCTCTCCAAACATGGTTTCTTCGTAATCATCTATCAACCAATAGGTTATGTCAAGACCTACGCGCATGTTGCTGCTGAGGAAGTAGGTAAACCCTCCGCGCAATCCGGGCTCTTCGATGTCCAGACCATAGGTTATGCCTGCACTGATACCTATTTGTCCTGCGTCAAAGGTGTCCTGAGCCTTACTGTCGCTTACTCCTGTGACGCCGATCATCATGGCAACGGCAAAAATCATTAAAAATCGTGTGAATTGTTTCATTTCTCCTTTGTTTTTGTTAATACTTAAGTTTTTCCTACTCTTAAGGATTTTCGGATTCTCCCCGCCTTTAATGTTGACGGATAACATATTTTTTTTGCTCTATTTCTTGTTGGTAAAGCGTGCGTTTTTTCTTGACAGAAAAGTGAAAGTTAAAGATAAAAATTGTTTCTATATAAAACAAGTGTTTCGATGAAAAAATCATCAAATAAACTGTAAACAATGCTCTAAACACATCTTGTTCTGAAATGTTCACAAAAAAAAGCCGGCTGAAGATACAGACGGCTTTAACAATCAGGTATGAAAAATTATTATTTTTCCTTTCGGAAACACATAAACCAGTCCAGGCAATATGTGTTATCATCTTTGGTTTCTACCCGGTCTCGTGCTGTTCCACAGGATCCTGGAGGCGGAATGATCACATCGTCGCCCGGCTGCCAGTTTGCGGGCGTGGCAATCTGTTCCTTTTCAGCCTTCTGCATGGCAATGACCATGCGTTTGATCTCATCCATGTTACGGCCGGTGCTAAGCGGATAATAGAGGATCGCACGCACTTTGGCTTCGGGATCCATGATGAATACGGCGCGCACTGCCTGGGTAGTGGATGCATTGGGCTGTACCATGCCAAACTTTTTCGATACATCCATCTTCAGATCCTCAATTACAGGAAAGTTTACTTCTACGTTTTTCATTCCCTTAAATTCGATCTTCTCTTTTATGGTGCGCAACCATGCAATGTGTGCATAGATACTGTCAATCGACAAACCAATCAGCTCGGTGTTCAGTTTGCGGAAATCTTCCTGCATGGTGGCAAAGGTCATGAACTCTGTAGTGCAAACCGGGGTGAAATCAGCAGGATGGCTAAACAGGATAACCCATTTCCCTTTGTAATCTTCAGGGAAATTCATGGGCCCCATGGTGGTTTTTGCCCTGAAAGCAGGAGCCGGATCGCCTATCAGAGGCATGCGCGTTACTTCTTCTGGATTTGTTTTTGTCTCTTCCATACTAAAATAGTTTTATAAGATTCTAAAAGATGTTATTTGTTTCACAAAACGACATTTGTTTAACTATTTCAACGAATGTGACCTCTCATTTGTTCAAATAACTTCGTCTTTTTCACAAAATTTTCAATAAAGCCTTATATTTGCTTTGTCGCTATTCTTTATACCTTAAAACCTTAAATAATTCTCGCATGAAAAAACGAACATTACTCTTTTTTGCTTTTTTAATGATGGCTGCCATGTTTTCCATGGGTGCTGAAGAAGCGCGCCTGATGCGATTCCCTGCACTGCATGGAGATCAGGTTGTCTTTTCTTATGCCGGAGACCTTTACACAGTAGACCGTGAGGGCGGCATCGCCAGGAAACTCACAAACCACCCCGGTTACAAAATGTTTGCCCGTTTTAGTCCAGACGGTCAAAATATTGCTTTTACAGGGCAGTATGACGGGAATACCGAGGTGTATGTCATGCCTGCGGAAGGCGGAATTCCTGAACGGCTTACATACACCGCAACGCTTGGGCGTGATGACCTTTCTGACCGCATGGGGCCTAACAACATTGTGATGGGCTGGCGTGATGATGAAAACATCATCTTCCGCACCCGGAAGCGGTCATTCAACGCTTTTAAAGGCGAGTTGTTTACTGTCGATGTGAATGGCGGGCTTCCTGAGCAGATTCCCGTGCCCGAAGGGGGATGGATTAGTTTTGACAACA
>SLEW01000052.1 GCA_007124575.1 Bacteroidales bacterium
GCTGTGCAATATACCGCTACAGGCATCGCTTCAACCATCATGTCCGTATCTCCCATTCTTATCTTGCCCGCCACTTATCTGCTTTACAAGCAGCAAATCACCTGGAAAGAGCTGATCGGCGCCGTTGTCAGTGTAGCAGGTGTAGCCCTTTTCTTTATCTAAGTCTCATTAACCGGCCTTAACCTTCAGCTTGAGCACATTCTTCCCGTCTTCATAACTGTAGTCCACGCTTTCACATGTGGCAGTAATGATTTTGAGTCCGATATCGTCTTCCAGGACGTCGTCTTCCAGGGGGTTAACCGGGGCTCCCGTGCTTTCTGTCATTAACTCCACATTACCATCTTTTTCTGAGTAGTAAAGGCTGATCCATATGTCGGAGTAGTCGCTCTGGATGAGTAGTATTTCTTCGGCCAGCAGGATGACAAAGCCTGTAACCTTTTTGGGTATCCAGTGTTTTTCGCAAAATGCCTGCATCTCACCCTGGAGCTCGTATAGGTCAAAATCCTTGCTGGTGATATGATAGCGCATACTGCGTATCCGGTGTATGAATGCCTGGGTTTTTGCTTTTTGGGGGTTGTCGAATATCTGTTCGGGCGGACCGTCTTCATATACGCCACCTTCGTCCATGTATAACACGCGTGTGGAAATGTTACGTGCAAACTCCATCTCATGGGTTACGATGATCATGGTAAGTCCTTCTTTGGCAAGTTTGCGTATCACTGCGAGTACCTCGCTGACCATAGTAGGGTCAAGGGCGGATGTGGGCTCATCGAAAAGTATTATTTCCGGCTCCATGGCCAGGCATCTGGCGATGGCAGCTCTTTGCTGCTGACCGCCGCTAAGCTCATCAGGGAAGCTATAAAGCTTTTCGCCAAGACCCACCATCTGCAGCAATTCAATAGCCTTTTTCGCAGCTTCCTCCCGATTCTTTTTAAGCAGTTTTACTGGTGCGATGGTTAAATTTTCCATCAAGGTCATGTGATCGTAAAGGTTGAATGACTGAAACACCATACCCATCTTCTGGCGCACATGCGCTATGTCGGTTTTGCGATCAAAAAGCGGAATGTTATCAATGAAGATCTCACCCTCTGTTGATTCCTCCAGCAGGTTCAAACAACGCAGGAAGGTACTTTTCCCGGACCCTGACTGACCAATCAAAGTAATGATCTCACCTTTATTAATGGTTAGAGAGATATGTGAAAAAATCCGGTTATCACTAAAATATTTGGATAAATTTTTGATTGTGATCATTTTGCGACCTCCTTCAGCATATTAAATCGTTTTCTTCTCGGGTCAAAGGAAATTTCTACCCGCTGCATAATCAAAATGATAGCCCATGCAATGAGCCCATAGAGGATGGCTGCAAAAAACAAAGGATAAAAGGCATCATAGGTTCTGCTTCTTATAATGTCGCTTGCATGAGTAAGGTCCTGAATGCCTATGTATCCAAGCCATGCTGTCATCTTGACCAGATTAATGAATTCGGTTTTATAAATAGGAATGATTCGCTGAAAGGCTTGCGGAAAAATGATGTGTATGAAACTTTGAAAACGTGTAAATCCGGATGCTATGGCCGCCTCTTGTTGTCCTATATTGACTCCCAGGATAGATGTGCGGAACACCTCGGCCATCTGAGAGCCAAATTGCATTCCCAGGGCTATGACGGCTACAATAAGCGTGCTGATGTTAAGGCCTGAAAACAAAAAATGATAGAGGATCAGTAAAAGGAGAAGCAAAGGAGTGACGTTCATGAATCCGATGAAGCCCCGGGCGATTCGTGAAATGGTTTTACGTTTGGACATATGCGCATAGCAAACCACTCCTCCCAGCAGTGAGCCCAGGATGGCCGAAAGCAGGGAAATCAGCAAGGTTACTTTCAACCCATTGATAATCAGCATGTATCTTTGTTCTTCGATAAAGTTGTGGTAGAACCTGTTAACCGCGCGCTCCCGAAAGCTTTCTGTGTGTTCTTTGCGGAAGCCAAAGTCCCTGGCCGCTTTGTTATCCCTGAAAACTATGCTTAATGAGGCGGGTCCTTCCGGTAATGAAAACACATTGTCAGACAAAAGCAGTAATACAGGGTTTTGGGTAAAGATATCCTGCATGTGTTCTTCATTGGTGATGGCTGCATGCAAGTCGCCCGCGTGGAGTGAAAACAGCATATCGGTTGTGCTGCGGAAGTCCAGGGTGTGTACCCCGGGAAAAAGAGCTGCAATAAAAGTGTTTTTTGGGGTGCCCAATATAATGCCCAGCCTTTTGTTCTCAAGGTCTTGCGATAATAGCCTGGGAGGAGGTTCCTCTGTTTTAGGCTCACTCGCGTGCAAACCATCAGGAAGGCAAAAAAAACATCCCAAGAACAGCAACAGCAAAAACATTCCGCTTTTTTTCATAGGTAAAGATTAACAGGGCACCAAATTACGAAAAAAAGGTGTAAGCATAAAACAGGTTTATCGGGTAAACACTCCAGGGATTGTATTTTCTATGGTAAAAGGCAAGTTGTCAATAACATCCTGGTATTTTTCCAAAAGCTGACCCCTGTTTTTAGCCCCAATGTGCAAGTTGGCCAGGATAAAGCTGTAGCTGTCTACGTGGTGCATATCAATCGTTTCCAGGTCCGTTCCTTCTTCCACATTAATCTTGATACTTAAATCAGGGTATTTTTCTTTCATCCGCCGGATTTCGGCTTCTGAAGGTACCTTTGTAACTATGCCCGGCTCGTAACTTCTGAGCATGAAATGTGCCGCTACCCTGAAATCACCGTTGTATGTGAGAGGCTTTGGTTTCCGGTTCAGTGCAAGGTTAAGCATAACATAATGATGGGATATACCATGTACTTTCTCAAAAATATCAGTATGGGCCTGGGATATACGTGGATTAATTTCAAGCAGATATACCTGGTCTGCTGTTTCGTTATAGAAAAACTCGATATTGAAAGCCCCGTTGCTCAGGCCTATCTGTGAGATGACCCGGCGTGCAATATCAACCATTCGAAACTGAATCTCCTGGGGAAGAGAAGAAGGATATTCATAGCGGATAAAGGATGAGCGGTCGGCCTCTCTTATTGAATCTACAATTCCTAAGGCAGTAACTTCGTTTTCCAGGGCATATCCCTCGAGAGTACACTGATGACCGCTTATTGTGGTCTCGGCAATCATGCTTTCCTGCATACTGCCAAACTCTTGTGGAAGACCGTAATTTGACATGATATGTAAAAAAGGATCGCTCATAAAATTGATTTCCCGGCGTATTTCTTCCAGGTGCTCCTTAAATTGTGTTTCGTCATTGATACGAAAGGCCAGGTAAGAATGGAATGATTTGATGGGTTTTATCCAGAAGGGAGCAACAAAACCTATCTTATCATAGGCTTGCTCATCAAAGGGATCAAATGCAAGAAACTGGGGAATATGCTCCGGGATAACTTTTTGTTGCTCAAGGCGGCTCCAGTATTTGTTCTCGCATTTTAAAATACTCTCCAGGCTTGGACCAGGCAAATCATATTTTTCCGCGATAATGGGAACAAGTACTGATCCGGGAAAGTCATAATAGGATGCTACGGCGTCGATACTACCTGCCTGTGCAACACGTGCATCTATTCTTTGGATCATTTCAGGGATGGAGATTTTATCAATGCCTCTGATCTCGCTGAATTCCAGCGCCGGCAAAAAATTACACCCAGGGGCTTCCGGCAAACGGTTAAGTTTATCCAGGTTAAATTCATCCAGACCGATGATGAATACATTCTTTTTTTTCCCAATCATATTTTATTGATTTTAAAATGAACTTACAAACAATCTTAAACCAATAGTTATTCTTCATAATATATGGCATAGCCAAAAATCTGCCAATTATCAACATGATGGTTATAAGCCGTCCAGGAATTCAAAAATACTTATATTTTTTATCAGGCGGTAGTTGTGTAATGCAATTAGTGGTCATTATTCTACAATTTGTTGCATACCATTCTCAAAACAAAATTTTTAAACTCAGTTAACTCTCACCAAAAGACCGTCACATGGCTTTTTGCTGGATTTATTAAATTACAGGTTCATTATGGCATGAAATTTTTGTAGTCTATTGATTAAATGAAATTTTAAACAGAGAAAAACATGGAAGAGATTAAAATTATTGAAAATACATGGATCTCTATGCGCGATGGGACAAAGCTGGCTGCCAAGATATGGCTGCCTTCTGATGCGGAAAAAAAACCTGTACCAGGAATTTTGGAGTACATACCCTATCGCAAGCGCGACATAAAGGCGGTTAGCGATCATCAAATGCACAGCTATTTTGCCCGTAAGGGTTATGCGGGCATTCGCGTGGATATACGGGGCAGTGGTGATTCGGAGGGTATTTTGCGTGATGAATATCTTCAGGAAGAGTTGCTGGATGGATTAGATGTGATCAAGTGGATTGCAGCCCAATCATGGTGCGATGGAAGTTTGGGTATGATCGGTATTTCCTGGGGTGGTTTTAATGGATTACAGATAGCGGCTATGCAGCCTCCCGAGCTGAAAGCGGTGATTACGGTTGCTTCTTCTGACGACCGTTACGCGGATGACGTACACTACATGGGTGGTTGCCTGCTGTCTGACAACCTGAGTTGGGCTTCGGTCATGTTTTCCAATAACAGCTGTCCGCCGGATCCGGAAATTGTGGGAGACAGATGGAGATCCATGTGGCTGGAGCGCCTTAAAGGAAGCGGATTATGGCTGAAAAACTGGCTGGAACATCAACGAATGGATGATTTCTGGAAACATGGCTCTGTATGCGAGGATTATGATGCCATAAAATGCCCGGTAATGGCAGTGAGCGGATGGGCCGACGGTTACTCCAATACTGTTTTTCGTCTTTTGGAAAACCTGAAAGTACCTCGTCAGGGAATTGTTGGTGCTTTTGGGCATAAATATCCTCATATGGGAGGTCCGGGACCTGCCTTTGACTTTTTGAAAAAGGCCATACGCTGGTGGGATCAGTGGTTAAAAGATATTGATAATGGCGTGAAAGATGAGCCTATGCTAAGGGTCTATGTGCAGGATTCCGTATCCCCATTATCCTCCAAAAGGCCGGGTCGCTGGGTGGATGAGGAAACCTGGCCAACTCCGCGGCTGGAGGAGGCGAGTCATCGTCTGGATGCATTCCGGATCGGTCACCAGGAGCAATGCCCCAAAGAGGAGAAATCCATGAAGATCAAGAGTCCGCTCAGTGTTGGTCTCTTTGCGGGCAAATGGTGTTCATATTCTGAAGCCACGGATCTGCCGAGCGACCAGCGCGAGGAAGACGGAGGTGCCTTGGTTTTCAACAGCCATGTGCTGGAAGATGATTACGAGATCATGGGCAGACCTTATCTGAAATTAAAGGTAGCTTCCGACAAAAGGATTGCCATGGTGGCTGTAAGGATTTCTGATGTGGCTCCCGATGGACGGGCGACACGTGTGACTTATGGCCTGCTTAACCTGGCTCACCGGGAGGGCCACGAACACCCAAAAGTGCTCGTTCCCGGCGAGCCCTATGAGGTCACGGTGCCCTTGAATTATATAGCCCAGCGTTTTCCTGCAGGGCATATGATACGCTTGTCCATATCGACCTCATATTGGCCCCTGGCATGGCCTGCACCCGAACCACCCGAACTGACCGTATTCCCATCTGAAAGTGAATTGATATTACCCGTCAGAAATATTAAAGAGAAGGATAAATCTGAAAGGGGGCTGGAGGAACCTGGCCCCCTCGATGAGCTGGATACTACTCTATTAGTGCCAGCAAAAAGGGAATGGACCGTTACACATAACCTGGCCAACAATGAAGTTGCGCTCAACGTGATCAATAATGATAAGCAATTTCGCCTGAATGACATTAACCTGGAGCTGCGGCGTGATGCACGTGAAAAATACACCTATTCTAACAATGAATATGGTACGGTCAGAGGTTATGTGAAAGGAGTGAGGGAATTCAGGCGCGATGACTGGAAAATAAAAACCATCACGCGGACTGTGCTCACCTCTGACAGGAAGGATTTTATCATAAGGGCCACCCTCGATGCATATGAAGGAGATGTGAGGGTTTTTAGCAGGTCGTTTGATGAAAGAATCCCCAGGGATATGATCTGAGCCTTAAAGCATAGAGATAAACTCACGGATATTGCAGTAGCATGTATGTCAAAAAAATCTTAGGTTTGTACAAGCCAAAACCGGTGCTTTATCTTAATCCTAACCTGACAACCTGAACTGCTAAGATGGAAGAAGTACAAACCTTGACAATGGAGGTGGACCAGGTAGCTTTATGGTCATTTATTGGCTACCTGGCTCTGATAATCATTATAGGCATTTATGCTGCCCGTTTTTCTTCGAGGGGAATATCTCATTTTTTTATAGGGGGCCGTAAGATGGGGATGTTGGTTGTTGCCCTGTCGGCTGTGGTGAGCGGCCGCAGTGCCTGGCTGTTGCTGGGTGTAACGGGCATGGCTTTTTCTATGGGGTTCTCGGCATTATGGGCCGTGGTAGGATATACCGTGGTTGAGTTTTTTCTTTTTTTCTTTTATGCCCCCCGTATCCGCTGTTTCAGTGAAAACAAAGACTGTATCACGGTGCCTGATTTTTTTGCGGAGAGGTTTAATGACAAGAACGGCACTCTGCGAACTGTGGTGGTCAGCATCATCATCATTTTCATGATAGCCTATGTTTCGGCACAATTCGTGGCAGGAGGGAAGGCTTTTGAATCGAGTTTTCATATTACAGAAACGGAGGGCATTCTCCTGACTACTGTCATCGTGTTGTTTTATACCATGGTGGGTGGCTTTCTGGCTGTAAGCCTGACAGATACCATACAGGGTTTTTTTATGATCTTTGCTCTCCTTGTGGTGCCGCTGATTGCCATCATGGACATGGGGGGTTTTGGCGCGTTTTATGCTCAAGCCAGTGCACTTACCGGCGGACAGTTTTTTAATCCCTTCGCTTTGAGCATAGGTGCCTTCATTGGCTTTATCGGTATCGGGCTTGGTTCGCCGGGGAATCCGCATATTATTGCCCGCTATATGTCTATCAAAGATCCAACCAGGCTTAAAAGGGTTGCCATGGTGGGAACCGGCGCAAACGTGCTCATGGGGCTGGGTGCCATTATAACAGGCATGGTGGGAAGGGTCTATTTCCCGGAAGCCGCCTTGCTGCCTGGCGCCGACCAGGAAAACATCTATCCTGTTATGGCGAGCATGCACCTCCATCCCGTGTTGTTTGGGGTGGTGATCGCCTCCATCTTTGCGGCTATCATGTCGACGGCTGATTCGAAGCTATTGGTAGCGGCATCGGCCCTGGTCCGCGACATCTATGAAAAGCTTATCCATAAAGGCAAAACCATCCCGCAAAAGAGGCTGGTGCTGCTAAGCAGGATCGTGGTCGTATTGCTTGTAATATTGGCATTGACACTGGGCCTGATGGCTGAACAGCTCGTATTCTGGCTTGTGCTCTTTGCCTGGGCTGGCCTGGGAGCAGCTTTTGGCCCGACGTCAATACTTGCATTATTTTGGAAAGGCACCACGAAACCCGGTATGATTGCAGGTATGCTTAGCGGAGCACTTACGGTGATCCTCTGGATACAGATCCCCGTTCTGCAAGAGAGGATGTATGAACTTATCCCGGGGGTCATCATGGCCACGTTATTCACCATCGTTGTCAGTAAACTTACCCTTAAGCCTGAAAACGCAGAAGAGCTTTACCGCGCAATGAAATCATGAAGAATGCCGGAAAAGTCAAAAGTCGAAAGGTCAGGTGGCCTGCTATTTGCTTCGACTTTTTGACCTTCCTGTAATTCATAAAAATATACGTATTTTTGCACGTTAAAAACCTTATGTCCCATTTAAACAGATTAGATTCAATGAAAAGAATGTTTTTATTACTGGCAGCTGGCCTGATACTGGCCGCCTGTGGTGGTCCTGCTACTGATCAGCAGGCTGAGGAAAGAATTGAAGACCATGCCATTACTGTATTGGTGGAAAACCCCATGGAGTATGAGGGCAAAACCGTACGTTTTGAAGGTATTCTTCACCACATGTGTCGTCACAGCGGAGATAAAATGCGTGTGGTGCAAATGGACGACAGCGAAATGAGTATCCAGGTTATGCTGGGTCAATACATGAATCAGTTTTCACCGGAAATGGAAGGCAGTGAGCTTACCATTATTGGTAACTTGAAAACCGAGGTTATGAACATGGAAGAGCTGGACGAAGAGGATCATGATTGTGAAACCACCGAGGAGGCTCTTGAGCTGATGGCAGAGCGTGGCATTGATCCTAACATCAGACCTTACGTGGAATTGAAGGGTTTTGAGGTAAGATAAGCGTTTTTACATTTAAAACTGCCGGCTGAATTGTCATCCGGCGGTTTTTGTTATATTCGTCAGGAGGCCATGAAGCTGCGTAAAATTAATCGTGCTGTTCACAGGGATCTTGGTTACTTCTTTTTTGGGATGTGCATCATATACGGGCTTTCCGGTATTGCACTGAATCACCGTCACCAATGGAACCCCAACTACATCATCACTCAGAAATCTTTTAACTTAAAGCCTCCCGGTGAAGAGATCACTGAAAGCAAAGAGCTGGCGATGCACTTTTTGGAACAAATGGACAGGGAGGATGAATTCAGGACCAGTTTACCCAGTGGCGATGCTGTCCGGATTTTCATACGGCATGGCAGTGTGACCGTAGATCGTTATACAGGCGAGGCAGACCTGGAAACGGTGAGGCCCCGTCCCGTTTTCCGGCAGATAAATTTTCTTCACTATAATACACCCAGAAGACTTTGGACCTGGTTCTCTGATTTATATGCTGCCGGTCTGATCGTATTGGCCTTTACAGGCTTGTTTATCCTGAAAGGCAAGAATGGCATCAAAGGGAGAGGGGCATGGCTGACCGGTGCAGGTATACTGGTGCCGCTGACGTTGCTGTTTTATTATCTTAATGCCTAAGGCTGCTCCACCGCCTCGCGAATGGCTGTCACGAATTGTTCAATGTCTTTTTCAGTGGTATCATACGATGTCATCCAGCGCACTTCACTTTTAGCAGCATCCCAGGTATAAAAAAAATAGCGTCTTTGCAATTTTTCTATCGCTTCGGGTGGGATGATGGCAAATACAGCATTGGTTTCCACTTTCTGGGTGATTTTCACGGATGGAATGTCTTTTATTTTCTCAGCCAGCATGTGTGCCATGGCATTGGCATGTTTTGCATTCTCCAGCCAGAGATTTCCGCTATGCATGGCGTAAAACTGGCTGCTGACGTACCGCATCTTAGACATGAGTTGCATGGACTGCTTTCGGGTATATTCGAAATCTTTTGCCAGCTCGCGGTTAAAGAATACCACGGCTTCAGCAGCCATGGCTCCGTTTTTTGTTGCCCCGAAAGACAGCACGTCTACTCCTGAAAACCTGGTCATCTCAACTAAAGAAGCATCAAGACTGGCAGCAGCATTGGCAATCCTCGCACCATCCATGTGCACGTACAGGTCATGCTCATGGGCAAAACGTGCAATAGCTCTTACCTCTTCAGGGTGATATACCGTTCCCATCTCTGTGGCCTGCGTGATGGATATGACCTTTGGCTGGGAGTGATGCTGAAAGCCTTTCGACTTTAAAAAAGGTTGCAGTTGCTCAACCCGTATCTTCCCGTCAACGGAAGGAACCTGATGCAGTTTGCATCCGGTCATTTTCTCGGGTGCACCACACTCGTCGTTTTCCAGGTGTGCTTTGTCGCTGCATATGATGGCATGATAAGGCCTGGTAATGTGAGATAAGGCAGCTACGTTTGCCCCGGTGCCTGTCAGCATGAAATATACCCTCACATCTTTACCAAAAAGCTCTTTGATTTTTTGCTCAGCTTCCAGGGTATGGATGTCATCGCCATAACCTATGGCATCACCCTGGTTGGCTTCCATCATGGCACGAAACACAGCCTTGTGTACCGGTGCGTTGTTGTCACTCGCAAAACTTTTTAATGCCGTTCTCATGTCTTTTTATTTATGTCAGAAATGTTAATAAACCTGTAAAACCTTACTTGACTATAAACCTGGGTATATCCACCGGCAACCTTGTAAGCAGTTGATAGTTCAGCTGGTCACTCATCTCACAAAAGGATGATATGCTGATGCTGAGGCGTTTTTGTTTACCGATGATTACCACTTCATCACCACGTTCTACGTTGGGGATGTCGGTAACATTGACCGTCATGGTATTCATGGTCACGGTGCCGATCACCGGCACCCTGCGCCCTCTGATCAATACGCGGCCTGTGTTGCTAAGCGCGCGGCTGAACCCGTTGGCATATCCCACTGGGATAATAGCGATCTTCATTTTCTTATTGGCCAGAAATGAGCTGCCATAACCCACAAAGCTCCCTGCTTCCACCTGTTTTACCACCATCACCTTCGACTTCCATGACAGCATGCGCTTCAGCGGGTTAGTATCCTTGGTGTCTTTGCGAAAACGGAACATATGTGTTTCGGGACTGGGCCAGAAGCCATACTGCGAGATGCCGAACCGCACCATGTCCATGATGGTGTTGGGGTAGGTGAGGGCTGCAGCAGAACAGGCGGTATGACGCAGGTTAGGAACCAGTTCATGCCGGGCAAAATAACGGCTGAACTTTCTGAATGTGATGATCTGATTTTTAATGCGCAAATAGTTGGCCAGGCTTTCTGCTCCTGCATAATGGGTGCAAAGGCCCTGAAAAACAAAATGCTCCCGCTCCTGTTTCATGAATTCTGTCAGCTCAGCGATCTGCTCATATTCAAAACCGGTACGGTTAAAGCCTGTCTCTACTTCCACATGAATGACCGCTTTTTTTCTGAGCATTTTAGCTGTTTCGACCGCTTTCTCAAAACGCCCCATGTCAAAAACAAAAAATTCAATATCATTGGTGATGGCCCACTCTATCTCGGCATCATCCAAAAGACCCATGATCATAATCTGGTGCCCCGGTGACATCACCTTTAGTACGTCGTTTGCCTCCTTTGCTGAAAACACGGAAAAATGCTGTATGCCGGCCTCTTCAGCAAGAGGAACCACATTTTCAACACCATGCCCATAAGCATTACCTTTAATCACGGAAGAGAAGATCACATCCTTTCCTATGATTCTTTTCAGATAACGGAGGTTGTTAATGTAAGCCTTTCGGCTGATCTCAATGTATGAAGTGTTAAACATACTACTTCAGGGTTACAATTTGATCTGCAATATGATAAAACATGGCCATGCCTGTCTTCAATATCTCATCCGGAAAATCGTAATCGTGGTTGTGAAGACTGGGGTGATCTATACCCGACCCGATGCCAAACAGTGCTCCTCTGTTATCGCCGGTAAAATGTCCAAAATCTTCAGACCAGCGAAAGGGGGTATCAATGTGTTCTGCTTCTACTGCAGCCTTCTTCATGGCTTCAAAGGCATATTTGCTTGCCTCCGGATGATTGTTTGTTGCCGGGAATTCTTCCGTATAGCTAATATTGATGCTGATACCGTGTTTTTCCGATAGTTTGTGAGCCAGATCCCGGGCTTCCTTGTTAAGAATTTCCATGTCGTCATCGCGATAGGTCCTCAGGGTAGCCATGACCACGCCTTTGCCGGGGTTGGTGCCAAAGGCTATTTCTCCAAGTCTTGCATGGATAATGGTGAGCAAAGTAAAGTCCTTGAAAAGCTCTTTCTTTTCAGGGATATGCATGAGGCCTTCCATAAGGTCTTTCATCATATGCACGGGGCTCAGGCCTTGTTCCGGATGGGCAGCGTGGGAAGATCTGCCCTGCAGCTTGATGATCATCCCCTTGGAAGCCGCTGCAAAAGGCCCTTCTTTCATGATCACCGCATTTTTTTTATATCCCGGCAGGTTATGGAGGGCAAAAGCGTAATCCGGCTTTATCTTGTCAAATTTCTTGTCTTTAATGACCTTGGCGGCACCCTGTCCGTTCTCCTCCTCGGGTTGGTATAACAATACAATGCGGCCTTTGGCAGGTCTTCGCTTGCGGAGTATCATGGCAAAGCCGCTGAGAATGGCCATATGACCATCGTGTCCGCATTTATGAGATACTCCCGGGTTTTTACTTTTGTATTTGAAAGTGTTTACCTCGTCAATGGGGAGGGCGTCAAGGTCGGCGCGTAACAACAGGGTAGGGCCTGCCTTTCCGGAATCGAATATAGCCGCAATCCCGTGACCTCCAATGCCTTCAATTATCTCATCAGGCTCCTGCCTGCTCAGCCATTGCTTAATGCGTGCTGCTGTGTTTTTCTCCTTACCGGAGATCTCCGGATGCTGATGCAGTACTTTTCTTAATTCGGTTACTTCCTCGAGTATTTCCCTGGGAATAATATCCATCATAGATATTTTTTTTCAAAGGTATTGATTTTCTGTTTTATGGAATAGGTGTTCCATAAAGGAAATTAATACAATGCTAATAATGAATGATCACAGACAAGTTACTGTGGTGAAACGCTGAGGGTGATCGACTCAGCCATGTCAAGGGCGGTGGTGATCGTGCTCAAATCCCTGAACAACCGCCCATCCTGTCCTGACCAATGGCTGTGACCGATGGGCTTTAGCTCATATGCCTGTTGTGGATCATCCAGGTTGATCACAGCTTCATACACGATGGCGGGCTGGCTGGATGTCATGTAATGTTCATCTCCGGGAAACTTGTTGTTGGTCC
>SLEW01000227.1 GCA_007124575.1 Bacteroidales bacterium
AAAGTTAAACTCAAATATCTGAGATACCAAAGCTGTGCCTCCGTATACGAGTAACAACCCAATGGCGCCTCCCATCACACTCAGGAATACTGCTTCAAACAGGAACTGCCCCAGGATGAAATATTTTTTTGCTCCCAGTGCTTTCTGGATGCCGATTATGCTGGTTCGTTCCCTTACCGATACAAACATGATGTTGGCAATGCCGAATCCGCCTACAAGGATCGCGAAACTGCCTATGATCCACCCTGCAATGGTAACGATGGAAAATAATCCTGCAAAGCCTTCTGTGAGCAAGCTGGTTTCATTGAGTGAGAAGTTGTTGTCTGCTGCTGGTGGCAGGCGCCGGATGGATCGCATCACCCCGGTGAGCTCGTCCGCCATCTCAGCATTGCTTATGCCGGGACGAGCTTTGGCCATGATAAAGGGGCTGAAACGGTCGAGGTTGACATTAATGAACTGTGACATGTAGTTAATCGGGAGGATCACGGATTCATCGTGACTGTTTCCAAAATCACCAATGCCTTCTTTCTCAAAGACACCTATAACTGTAGTATTATGGCCAAATACCCGGATATTTCTGCCTACGGGGTCAATGCCCGGGAAAAGATTTTCTGCCAGGTCAAAGCCGATAATGGCCAGGTTTCGCCCTGCCGAAGACTCTGAGTCTGTAAAAAACCTGCCATCTGCCAGGTCAAAGTTGCGTACCTGGTCATAATCAGCAGATACACCCACCACGCTGACATTTTCTGCCGTGGCGCCCAGATAGTCTATCCGACGGCTGGTGGAAGCCAGAAAGGCCGATGATTCAACTGTTTGTGAACGGCTTTGCAACTCTTCCATTTCAGCAAGTTCGGGTACCGGTCTGCCTGCATATTCCCACCACTGGAAATCAGTGCTAAACTCCCAGGGCCATTTCTGAATGTATATCACATTATCACCGAGTGTGGCAATGCTTGTCCTGATCTGGCGTTCGAGCGAATCCACCACAGAGAAAACGGAGATGATGGAAAAAATCCCTATGGTGATACCCAGTAATGTCAGGATGGTACGAAGCTTGTTTGCCACTACCGATGTAATGGCAAAAGCGGCACTTTCCCTTAAAAGTTTAACAAATAGAATCATTCTCCTTCCTGTGTTTGGTTTTGGATGGTGCGCATCAACTCAGTAGCATAAACGAATTCATTTAGCTGTTTGTTGCAGGTATGCAGGACGTCATCCTTGCTGCCAGTCCACCATAGATCTCCTTTATGAATAAAAGCTACCGTATCACCTATCTCCATAACGCTATTCATGTCGTGTGTGTTCACTACGGTGGTGATGTTAAAGTCGTGGGTTATCTCACTGATAAGCTTGTCAATCAGGATAGCCGTTGGGGGATCCAGCCCTGAGTTGGGTTCATCACAAAACAGGTATTTGGGCTTTATTGAGATCGCCCTGGCAATGGCGACCCGTTTTTTCATCCCGCCGCTAAGCTCTGAAGGTAAAAGCCCATGAACAGCTCCAAGGTTTACCCTGTCGAGACAGAAGTCTACCCTTTTCTTTTTTTCTGTACGCGACATCCGGGTAAACATGTTCAGTGGAAAGGTGATGTTGTCTTCGACTGTCATGGAGTCAAAAAGCGCAGCACCCTGGAAAAGCATACCCATCTCCTTGCGGATTACCTTTCGCGCTTTAAATCCCATGGCAGAAAAATCCCGGTCATCATAAAATATTCTTCCTTTGTCTGCTTCCAGCAGGCCTACCAGGCATTTCATGAGCACTGTTTTCCCGGAACCACTGCGACCTATGATCAGGTTGGTCTTTCCCTGTTCGAAATGCAATGAAACATTTCTCAGGACGGGCTTATCATCCTCAAAATATTTCCATATGTTTTCTGTCCTGATCATGCAAGCAATATTTGTGTCAGAATAAGGTTGAACAAAATGATATAGATGCTGCTGAATACTACTGCTTTAGTGCTTGAATGCCCGACCTGCAAAGCACCGCCCCGGGTATAAAACCCAAAATAACCAGATACAGAAGCAATGATAATGGCAAATATGATTGTTTTAACGAGTGCATACAGGATGTCAAACTGTGAGAACTCGAACAATATCCCGTAGGTAAAGTTGCTTAGTGGTACTACATCTGTCAGTGCTGCTGCCATGTAGCCCCCGGATATTCCCAGGAACATGCTGATTATGACCAGGGCAGGGTTGATAATTACCGAGGCTATGACTTTGGGCAATATAAGGTAACTGGCCGCATTCACCCCCATCACTTCAAGCGCATCAATTTGCTCTGTAACACGCATAGTGCCAATCTCCGAGGCGACCCTTGACCCCACTTTGCCTGCCAGGATCAGGCTGATTACCGTTGGGGAGAATTCCAGGATGATGGCCTGGCGTGTTGCGAAACCTATGGCATAGGCGGGCAACAGGGGGTGGTCCGTATTAAACGCCGTTTGTATGGTGACCACGGCACCCATGAACACAGATACTATGGCCACGATTCCCAGGCTGTCAAGTCCCAGATAGTCCATCTCTGCAATGACTTGCCTGCGGTAAATGGATGTTTTCTCTGGTTTTTGAAGGATCAGCCATAGCAAAACAAAATATCTGCCGATATGGTAGAAAAGCTTCATCCTGTGATCGTTTATGACCCGCTAAATTACGGATTATTTAATGATAACAGCCAACAAAAACCGGTAAAACCTACACCGAAACCCGGTATTTTTATTAATTTTGACACGCTTTTGCATCAGGAGATTATTTGGATCAAACATTAAAACGTGGTTGTCTGCAATGAATCTGCCATTAAATGAAGCGTTATCTTATCATGTACCCGAAAATGCAGTGGATCATGTGACCAGGCTTGTTAAAAAAAGCAGGATACAGCTAAGGATTACCAGGCAGCGTGTGACAAAGTTTGGCGACTTCAGGCCTTCACAGAACGGTCATCCACACAGGGTTAGCGTCAATGGCAATCTGAACAAATACGAGTTCCTTCTTGTCTTCCTTCATGAGGTGGCGCATTTGCGTGTATATCAATCCTGTGGCAAATTTGCCAAACCGCATGGCAGGGAATGGAAGCAGTCTTATGGTGAGCTTATCAGGGAATTCATTGATCACGGGTGTTTTCAGAAGCATCTTGCTGAGGTATTACTGAAATACAGTTATCATGTAAAATCCGCCGGTATTGCCAATACCGAGGCGGCTAAAATTCTCAGATGCTTTGATGATCATCGGGAGTCGGATAACTCCTGGAAGTTCCTGGAGGAACTTTCGATGCAAGGATCTTTTCAAACCCGCAACGGAAGACTTTTTCGAAAAACGGAAAAATTGCGGACCCGTTACAAATGCCTCTGCCTTAAAACCAACAGCGTGTATCTGATACATCAGGATGCAAGGGTTTTCCCGGTTCATGTACCTTTATCATAACCAGTATTTTAATATAATTAAAAACAGATACCAGAAAGAGATGAGCAAAGACAATTATGTAGTAATAATGGCAGGGGGAGTTGGTGAGCGTTTTTGGCCCATGAGCCGCGAATCGCGTCCTAAACAATTCATTGACATCCTGGGAACAGGAAAAACCTTGCTGCAGCAAACGTATGAACGGTTTAAACCTGTTTGCCTTCAGGAAAACATTTTTATTGTCACCAATAAAAAATACAAGCGTTTGGTGATGGAGCAGCTTCCTGAGCTGGCAGAGGAGCGTCTGATTTGCGAGCCGGCGCGTAAAAATACAGCTCCCTGTATTGCTTACGCAGCTTATAAGATACACGACCTGAACCCTTTGGCTAAAATTGTCATGGCTCCGTCTGACCATATTATTCTCAAAGAAGAGGTATTTGGTGACATCATTCGTTCAGCTTTTGATGCAGCTGCCAAAAACAACAGGCTTTTCACCCTGGGCATTACGCCAAGCCGGCCTGACACCGGTTACGGATACATACAATTTCAGGATGATTCAGAGTATCCCGGGGAAGACCGGCTCAAGAGGGTTAAAACTTTTACAGAGAAGCCTGACAGGGAGTTGGCTGAAAGTTTTATTGACAGCGGGGATTTTTTATGGAACAGCGGGATATTTATATGGTCGGCAGAGGCTATAATCAGTGCCTTTGAACAATATCAGCCTGAAATCAGCTATGTATTTCGTGATGCCCTGGGAAAGTATAACACACCGGAAGAGCAGGCATACATGGATGTAGCTTATACAGCCTGTAAAAGTATCTCCATTGATTATGCCATTATGGAGAAGGCTGACAATGTATATGTTTTTGTATCAGACCTGGGCTGGTCAGATCTGGGTACCTGGGGTGCACTTTTCGATGCCAGGCCAAAAGACAAAAATAACAATGCCGTGTTGGGGCGTAAGGCCATGTTGTACGACAGCAGAAATTGTATCATCAATATTCCCGAGGAAAAACTTGTGATAATACAGGGGCTTGATGATTATATCGTATCAGAGGCTGATAATGCCTTACTGATATGTAAAAAGTCGGAGGAACAACAGATCAGGAAATTTGTTAACGACATCAAATTAAAAAAGGGAGACGAGTATATTTAGTTCCGCGAGCATATTTTGTTCCATTCCTCAGGAATAAAAAAAAGCCAACAGTTACGTTGGCTTTTTTTATTACTAAGGGTTTTTGTCTTAGTCCCTCATGCCGGCGACTTCTCCACGCAGGGTGGAGTAGTTCACCCTGAGGGCATTTACCAACCTTAATTCTTGTTTTACATCGGTCACGATACCCATCTTGGTGTCTCTGTCGACTTTGAGTGAAGTCGTCATCAGCGGTCTTTCAGCCTCTGATGTTGCCTGTCTTTCAGACTCAATAAAGGATGCGATATCATCAACCGAGGCAAAAGAGTCGTACAATTGTATTCGGGGCTCAGTTCCAAAAACCTGGGATTGGAGGGGTTCACCGATATAGATAAAACTCACGAGGGAGCGCCTTTCCAGCTGCTGTATTTCTGTTGCTGCTGGCAGGGATGTTCTTACGTAGAGTGTTGTTTCTCTCATCACGGTAGTTACCATGAAGAAGAAGAGCAACATGAAGATAATGTCGGGCAAAGATGCTGTGTTGATCTTTGGCGTTTTTTTGCTGACTTCTTTTTTAAATCTTGACATATGTTTACCCTCCTACATCTTTTGGTTCCGCTTCAGAGATTGCCATGGGCACTTTTTGCCTTACGGCATTTACCTGGTCCTCTATGGTAAGGTCACGAAATGCACGTCCAAAGTAGTCTCTGGACACCCGGTCACGTATTTCACGTACGGCTGCTGCCAATTCGTTCTGGACAGCAATATACATTTCATATGAGGTGCCTCTGTCATTCTGAAGCGAGATAATTCCCCGTGAAACTTCCACATCGCCGAGGAGTTCAATATATCTTTCCTCTTTAGCGGGCATGTTTGGGTCATTCTCTTCGTTTAACAAAAACTCTTTTGCTCTTTCTCTGAGTGTTTCAATATTGCCAGGTTCGCCTTCAACCAGCAGGCGGTCTTGTGCGTCAACAAGGACGACAAAGACGTTACGTTCCCTTACCGGTGGGGGTTCTGGTGCGTCGGGATCAATAGGGGGCGGCAACATCCTGTTGATTCCTGTGTCAACGTCCATCGTGGTAGTTACCAGGAAGAAAATCAACAGGAGGAAGGCGATGTCTGCCATTGATCCGGCATTGATCTCAGGGGTCATTCTAGCCATAGAAAGATCTCCTATTTAGGTGTTTGTTATTATCTGAAATATTTGGATACCTCCGTAAAGATGGCGGCTAACACGCCCAGACCTATCAGGATCATGGTGGCGTGAATGCCTCCTCCTACCCATTGTGACACGGTGGGGGTTGCGGTTTCATAGGCTTCGCTTGTAGCTATGGCATATGAAAAGAGAATAATAACCACTAATACCCCTATCCCGATCAGCGTTGGTACGGCTTTCCGAATGTTTCCAACCATATGGACAATCGAAAAGATCAAGGCTGCAAGTGCTGCTATGGCCAGAAGGCCATAGGTCACAAACATTGCAATATTTATTACCGACTCGTTCATATTATGAAAGGGTTTTGGTTATTTTTTGTATTTAATTAGGATATCCATGAAAGAGATGGTGGCATCTTCCATTGTGTTGACCATGCTATCCACCTTGGAAACGATATAATTGTAAAAGATCTGCAGGATAACAGCCACAATAAGACCGAATACGGTGGTAAGAAGTGCCACTTTAATACCATCGGCTACAATGGTGGGTGAGATGTCACCGGCACGTGCGATCGCGTCGAAAGCGCCGATCATACCGATTACTGTACCCATAAATCCAAGCATAGGTGCGATAGCGATGAAGAGGGATATCCATGTAAGGTTCATCTCCAGACGTCCCATCAGGACACTTCCATAGGAAACGATAGACTTTTCCACTACTTCCATGCCCTCGTTATATCTGTCAAGTCCCTGGTAATAGATGCTGGCCACAGGTCCGCGTGTATTTCTGCATACCTCTTTGGCTGCATCAACACCACCAGTCTTCAGTGCATCTTCTACCTTGTTGAGTAGTTTTGTTGTGTTGGTGTGGGCGAGGTTCAGGTAAATGATACGCTCAACGCAAAGGCCCAGTCCAATGATCAAACACAACAGGATGATGCTCATAAACATAGGACCACCTTCCATAAATTGTTCTTTCAGGACGTAGTGGAAGGTCTGGTCTTCATCAACTTCAGGGGCCAGTTCCTGATCCATTACATCTGCAGGGTCGACTTCGGGTTCCTGATCCACATCAGCAACTTCTTCCGTTTCTGCTTCCTGTACAGGCTCATCGGCCAGTACAGCGGTGTTTAAACCAAAAGTAAGCATCCCTGCTACTGTCAATAAGACGAATAATTTTTTCATAACTGATTCTGTTGGTTTTTGTTTTAACGATAATTGTTTAATTACAAAAGTTGTTTACGGTTTAGGTACTTAATCAAAAGTAGCGGAGAGAAAGGGATTCGAACCCTTGATCCGCTTTAGGCGGATACACGCTTTCCAGGCGTGCGCCTTCGACCACTCGGCCACCTCTCCCTTAATGTATCAACGCCCGTAGCCTTATTTTACAGGCTGCTAAAATACAAAAAAAATACAACTGCACGTTTTTTTGTTTTTTTTATTTTTTAAAATAAAGGTCAAACAAAAACCTTGAAAGTCAATACAAATGGTTTGTGTTCGGCATTTCAGAACTATCCGGGAGACCGATCTTGTAGTTGCCCGGATAGTTCTGTCACAAAAAAAATGCCATTATTTTAATACTGAAAGTGCTTTTTCAACTGCGTCAAACATGGGTTGGTTGCTAATCTGCTGTTCCACAGCTTCATTCATCCAGTGCTTCGGGGTTAGCTTGCCGATCGAGAAGATCCTTAACTCCTCTTTGGCGAAATCTTTATCCCTGATATAATCTTCCAGCTGGAACATGATCAGTCTGCCATAAGGGTAATTGGAAAGATAAAGTGGTGACTGGATCATGTGCGAATAGATCGCGAGCAAAGGGATATCAGCTATGCCAAAAACGTCAGCATAATATTCATTCCAAACCTCTTTGGCCATGTGGATCGTAGCTTCCTTCAGTTCGCCCGGGGTTGCTTCCGGGTTGTCGTACAGCCATTTCCATACATTCATGTCTACGAGTGAAACACCCATCATTTCATAATTGTCCCAGAATACGTCGAGCACCTCCAGATGTTCCTGCATGGGGTCTTCCTGGGTGATGCCAAGGAATTCAAGATCACGTCGCTGATACATGAAAGCGAGGGCTTCCGTAAATGCCGTGTTTGGAATGCCATTGACAAAATAGTTGTCTACAAAGCGGGTGCTGATGGTTTGTTCCACATTGTGGCCAAATTCGTGAATCGCAATGTTATAGCCTTTGTAGTCCATGCCGTCTGCACCGATGCGGGTTCTCAGGTGCGATGGCTTACCATGCATGGATGACCGCCAGGCATGTCCGGAGCCTCTGGCTGCATCTACCTCGATGCGTTCCGCAATAAAATCTGCCATCTCCGCCGTATGACCAAGCTCACGAAGTATTCGCGGAAGGTCATCATTCAGTGCATCTGCATCCGGATACCGGCCGCGGGTAATTTCGTCCAGCTCTTCTTCAGAGATTCCGGCCCTTCCTTTGAACCCGTCATACCAAAGATCATAAGGTCTGAGGTCTCTGCCCAGGCGTTCCCGGATAAGGTCAGCCGTTTGCCTCAGAAGTGGTGAGGCAGCGTATTCGCGGAACAGTTCCTCTACTTCTTCCTGGGGAATCTCCATCCCACTGTCAAAACTCCTCTTTATATATGTATCCTGCTGGGGGTAATAAGGATCCATCTGGCTGAGTCCTTTAAAAATATTCAGAAGGTGGGCATAACGTCGTTCACCTTCAGGCTCGGCGTCAACGGGCTCACCATTTTTCCATACTTCATTGGAGTAAGGGTTCCAGGTATAGTCATCGTTGTTGATCACCTTTTTTGGGATGTCCTGGTTGATAATATTGAGCATCACCTGGTACAACATTTCCTTTTTCTCATTGCCACCAGGTTGTCCGTAATTGGATCGGATCTCGTCGCGAATGTTCCAGTGCGCCAACAGTTTCATGCCTTCAGGAAACAAGGCTTCCCCTTCATCGTTGCGCAGTTTGCCTGCATATATATTGTATTCTGAAATGTACAGGCTTACATTGCTGCTGATTTGGCCGTACTCCTGGTTGAGACGGGAGGGCACCCTGGCTGTAAAGTAATCTCCCAGCCGGGCATAGCCCCATTGGCGGTCGGTCCAGTCAGCACCATATTCATTTTTCTCATCAAGCGTGTATTGTGGGAAGTTCAGTGCCACGGTAAAGGCGATCTTGTTGTCGTAGAAATCGCCCTGGATGTGTGCTGCCGGACTGTAGGCGCCGAACATCTGGTCGATGCGGTGAATGGGTCCGCGATCTTCATGCAGTTGCCTTGTCAACTCCAGGGAGATGCGGTTCATATACCCATTGAGATGTTCAAAATAATGAGCCAGTCTGTCAAAGACCATGTCAAGCTCTTCCTGATCGCCGATGAATGATTGCATACAGAAGTTCTTAAAATCTTCTGTTGATCCGTCGTCAATCCTCCACAGTGAGGCTGCCTGGGTTACGCCCCGCCGGATGCGGTCAGCATGTTCTTCGCCATGTTGCGCGGTAAGGTCTTCAATAATTTCTTCCATGGTAACTGAATCTATGGGTGTGAGGTCTGTAGAGTCAGGCGCTGGTTCGCAGCCAGCCATGATCCACAAGGCTAAAAAGGCAAATATGAGCCGTTTCATGATGGTGTAGGTTTGGTAAATAATCGATTCGACAGGGGCAAAGATAAAAAAAGGTATGAAAGTTTTGGGTATTCAATTATTTAGCCCGTATGACTTTTTTTATGTCATGGGCAAGCATAAAGATTCCCGGCAGGATAATCAGTGTGAGTATAGTGCCAAACAACAATCCTCCGATTACCGTGAGTGCGAGGGGTTGCAATAACTCGCCACCTGCACCCAGGGCAAGTGCCAGAGGCAGCATGCCGAAAATGGTGGTCAGCGTGGTCATGAGTATAGGCCTTAATCTGATGGCTCCTGCTTCTGCTATAGCTTCCCCGGGTGGGGTGCCATCATCGGTTATTCTGTTGGCAAAGGTCACCAGCAGGATGGCATTATTTACGAGAATGCCTACAAGGAAAATGAGGCCAAGCAGGACGGGTGCGCTGAGTGCTGTATTGGTAAGGAACAGGATCAATGCCACACCAATGACTGCAAACGGGATGCTGGTCAGAATGACCAGCGGGCTGCTTACTCTTTCATATTGTATTGCCATGACCACAAAAACGAAGAATACGGCAAGGATTATGGCAAGCCGCATAGAACGGTTTGTTTCGGATATGGCTTCAGCGGCTCCTCCGTAAACGAGGCTGTAGCCTTCAGGAAGATCCAGGCCTTTCAGCTCTTCCTGTACCTTTTGTTGTACTTGTCCTACGGTGGCTTCCTGTGGATTTACCGTAGCATTCACCCGTACGATGCGTATCTGATTGAGGCGTTCTATGTGGGCAGGTCCCATTTCTTCATGAAATTCGGCAATGCTGCCCAGGTTGATGTGCTGCCCTTCGGCATCGAAAAGGGGCAAGTTGGCCATGTTTGCTGAAGAGCCTGTCAGGCTTCGGGGCATACGCACCCTGATGTTGTATTCAAATCCCCCCGTTACATACTTTGTAGGCACGGTTCCATCTACGGCGGCTTGTATGGCCTGGCCTGCCATAGCTGAAGAGATGCCCATGTCGGCAGCTTTCTCGTTATCGAGGCGGATAATTAGCTGGGGTATGCGTTCATCCCTCCCAATCTGCATGCTTCCGATCCCCTCGGTGTTTTGCAGGCGGGACAGAATTTGGCGTGCGGTGTTTTCCAACACTTCCAGGTCTTCGCCCACCACGCCCACGGAGATGTCATCATCAACCACTGATGTGCGCAATCCTTCGATTCGCGGGCCGCGGATTCGTTCCTGGGTGAATACCAGTCCTGTTTCTTTTACTTTGGCTGCGAATTCATTCACCCAGCGTTCTGCCGGATAGCCGCGCCTTTGTCCCGGAGGCACCAGCTGCACTACCATGTCGATCATTCCGCCCCGGATACTAAGCTGGCCGCCCCGGAAATAGCCTCCGGCGGTGGCATAGTAGATGTCTACCCAGGGCATCTCCCTGATGGCTTCTTCAATGATAATGGCGGCTTCCTGTGTTGGCTCGGGAGCTGTTCCCAGGGGCAATACGAAGCGCATGGTGATGCGCCCGTCGTCTACAGGGGGTAAAAATTCGCTTCCCAGTTGCTGCATAGACCAGATGCTTCCTGCCAGCAGGACTGCAGCAGCAAAAAGAATGACATAGCGCCGCCGTATCATGGCAGGGATAAACTTTTTGTAATAGCCTGCCAGCTGTTGGATGCTGTTTTGCAACTTACCGGGTTGTTTCTCTTCGTAGCTTTGTTGCGCCTTCTTTGCCGTAATCACATAAAGTGATGGTACCAGCGTAACTGCTGAAAGCAATGCCGAAAGCATGGCAAAACCTATGGTGAGGATAAGCTCACGAAAGATTAACGCTGCCAACCCTGTAAGCAGGAGGAATGGCAGGACGGCTGCCAGATTGGTTGTTGTTCCGGCTATAACAGCAGAAAGCACTTCGCCTGATCCGTCCCTGGCGGCTTGTAGTGGGGGCTTCCGGAGTTGTTGATGGTGACGGAATATGTTTTCCAGCAGGACCAATCCGTTGTCAATTAGCAATCCCACGCCAAGCGCCATCCCACCAAGGCTCATAACGTTCAGGGTGAGCCCTGCTGCGGTCATAAGCAAAAAGGTGGCTACGATAGCCACCGGCAAGGTAAGTCCTATGATCAATGACTTTCTGATGTTCCCCAGGAAAATAAAAATGATAAGCATCGCCAGAAGCCCTCCTGCAATGGCTGCTGTTGCCACTGAGCGTATGGAGGCACGGATAAAAAAGGATTCATTCCGTATGGTATCCCAACTGATCTCTGGTGGGATAAAGCCTGAGGCTTCCAGTTCTTCAAGTGTTTCGGCAAGACCGTCAATAACTTCCACAGTGTTGGCATCGGGTTGCTTCATGATGGTGACCTGCACGGCATCCTGTGCGTTATGCCTGGCAAACAGGCGCTGCTCGCGATGGCTGTCGGTTACCGTGGCTATCTGTGAAAGACGTACATACTTGCTGCTCCCGGGTAGCATGATGATGGTGCTGCCTACATCAGCGGCATCCTCATAGCGGTGCTCTGTCCGTGCCAGAATATCATATTCGCGGGAAGTGACGTTGCCGGATGCTATGTCCACATTGCGTTGTTGAATGGCCGTCGTGATATTGCCCATATTTAATCCGTATGAGCGCATTAGTTCCGGATCTACTTCCACATCAATTTCCCTTTCCCTTCCTCCGGCTACTTCGATGGTGCCTGTACCCCTCACTGTGAGCAGTTGAGGCACCAGGCGCTGGTCGATCCATTGCCGGAGATCTACGGATGACATTATTGGAGAGCTAAAAGCAAGTTCAAAAATGGGTTGTTGTGAAGGGTCCATTTTCATGAGCCTGGGCGGATCAATGCCATCAGGTAACTCTGCGCGCGCTCTTTCCAGCTGGCGGGCTGCGTCTTGCAAGGCCAGGTCGATATCGGTACCTGCATCAAAGAACATCTCGATGTAGGAGCGTCCTTCAGAAGCCCTGCCATGCAGATCTGCCAGATTTTCCGTGGCTGACAGGTTTCGTTCCAGAACCCTGGTGACCTGCTCCTCAATTACCTCAGGGGTTACACCGGGATAGTTGACTACCACACGCACATGCGGGTAGTCCACCTCGGGAAGCAAACTTACCGGCAGTCTTCCTGAAAACAATAATCCAAGCACTATGACAACTGCCGTAAGAGACATCGTCGCAACAGGCCTCGCAATGGCCCAGTTAGAGATATTTGAGGATGATTTTGTGCGCATATTGTTTTGTTCTTATAGACTAATGATGATCAACTGATGTTTTTTAAATCAGCCTGGTCAGAGGATATATGCATGTGTTAACAAAATATAAGTGTATATCCGGCAATGTTCAGTTTTTTATGCAAGTTAATCCCTGAATCCGTGTCTCCTGAACCGGCCGTGCACTTCTACGGGTGAATCCTCGT
>SLEW01000305.1 GCA_007124575.1 Bacteroidales bacterium
AATGAACGATCGTTACATCCGCAATGAGAAAATGCTGAGCCGCGACGAGAACCTGTCGCTGCGCAGCTGCAAAGTCGCTGTGGTAGGATGCGGCGGGCTTGGCGGGCATATCATTGAAATGCTTGCCCGGCTGGGCATAGGGCATCTCACGGTGATTGATGGTGATGTATTTGAGCCGTCAAACCTGAACCGGCAGTTGCTATCCACGCCCGCCAACCTGGGTAAACCCAAGGCTGCCGAAGCAGAAAAACGTGTGAGGCAGATAAACCCGGACATCAAGGTGACAGCCAGGGAGGCATTCGTTAGCGAAGATAACGCCGGCGAACTGCTGGAAGGACACAACGTCATCTGTGATGCGCTGGACAATGTTTCCAGCCGCAAGATCGTGGCAAAAGCTGCCGAAGACCTCAACATTCCCTTGGTTTTTGCTGCTATAGCAGGATGGTACGCCCAGATAGGCACCATGATGCCGGGCAGCCGGCTACTGGATAAGATATATCCGGAAGGAACCAACAAGGGCGCAGAAACAAAGCTGGGCAACCCGTCTTTTACACCAGCACTGGCTGCTTCCCTGCAGGTGGCTGAATGCCTGAAGCTGCTTGTCAACAAAGAAGGGATATTGAAAAACAAACTGCTGATGGTCGACACCCTGGAGCACGAATACCAGGTGATCGAAATATAAGGAAAGATTGGCCGTTTTGGGCCTTTTGGCTTTTTGGCTTTTTGGCGAAATTATAAACAGATAAACAGCGATTGCATGATCAGTTTTGAAGATGCCCTGTCATTAATTACCACAGATGTGCTGACTATGGACACAGAGCGAGTCGATTTCAGAAACTCACTCCATCGTGTGCTTGCTGAAAATGTTTATTCAGATATAGACATGCCCCCATTCGACAAGGCAGCCATGGACGGATATGCCTGCCGCCGGGAAGACCTGGGAAGTGAAATGGAGATGCTTGAGGTCATCGCGGCCGGTGACGTCCCCATCCGAAAGATTGAATCAGGCACCTGTTCCAAGATCATGACGGGCGCCATGGTTCCCGATGGCGCCGACACCGTGATCATGGTGGAGCAAACACGTCGAACGGAAGAGGGAAAGGTTGTATTCACAGCAGAGAAAACGTCTCCCAACATCGCACGCAAAGGGGAGGATGTAAAAACCGGGGATCTGGTATGGCAAAAAGGCATGCCCATACTCCCTCAACACATCGCGATACTGGCGGCAATAGGGCACACAACCCCCCTGGTGGCAAAACAGCCGCGCGTAGGTGTGCTTTCTACCGGTGATGAGCTGGTGGAGCCGGCCATCTTCCCGGAAAGTGGAAAAATAAGGAACAGCAACGGCTTTCAATTGGCAGCCCAGGTACAGAATGCGCATGGCATATCCAATTACATGGGCATCATCCCGGATGATGAAACGGCCACAGACAAAGCCATCAGCAAGGCCCTGGCAGAAAACGACGTGGTTATCCTTTCGGGAGGCGTTTCTGCCGGTGATTTCGACTTTGTGCCAAAGATCATGCAGGAAAATGGCGTGGATATCCTCTTTCAGAAAGTGGCCGTTAAGCCCGGAAGGCCAACCGTGTTTGGACGCACCAAAGACACCTACATTTTCGGATTGCCGGGCAACCCGGTATCTTCGTTCATCAATTTTGAAGTGTTTGTCAAACCCCTGCTGATGGCCATGATGGGCGCAGAATACAATCCCGTCGAACAGAAGCTACCCATGGGTGTTGAATTTAAGAGAAAGAAGGCCGACAGGCTGGAGTTCATCCCCGTGAACGTAGATACTGAGGGCCAGATAAGCCCTGTCAGCTATCACGGATCGGCCCACATACACGCTATCTGCCTGGCCGACGGACTGATGCGCATCCCCAAAGGAGTGCACGAATTGAAAAAAGGAGTTACTACATATGTTAGACCGCTTTAAAAGAAGGATCAACTACCTGCGCATCTCTGTCACCGACCGCTGTAATCTTCGGTGCAGGTATTGTATGCCGGAGAATGACCCTTGCCTGCTTCGGCACGAAGACATCCTTACATTCGAGGAAATACAGCAAGTTGTGGCTGTATCGGTCTCTCTGGGTATCAACAAGGTCAGACTTACCGGGGGAGAGCCCCTTGTGCGTAGGGACATCGTAGACCTGGTGGCCATGATCGCAGCAGTACCCGGCATCAATGACCTGGCCATGACCACCAACGCCACCCTGCTCAGCAGGTTTGCCGGGCCATTAAAGCACGCCGGGCTCCAACGCATTAACATAAGCCTGGACACGCTGGATCCGGAGAAATTTCGTCACATCACACGGGGCGGGGAGATCCAAAAAGTGCATGACGGAATCGCAGCAGCAAAGGCAGCCGGGTTGCATCCCATCAAGGTAAACTGTGTAGTAAAGAAAGGGGCAGAAAAAAAAGATGCAGACCAGGTGGCCGGATATTGCAGGGCAAACGGGCTGGAGGTGAGATTTATACAAGAGATGGACCTTGAGAAGGGTGACTTTGGGATAGTAGAAGGCGGCACAGGCGGTGACTGTCGCAGCTGTAACCGCTTGCGGCTTACCAGTGACGGGAAGGTCAAACCTTGTCTTTTCAGCGACCTGGGATATGACATCCGCGAGATGGGCATCCAGCAGGCACTGGAAAAAGCTGTAGGCAACAAACCGGAAAAAGGCAGCGTGAACCAGCAAAACCTGTTTCACAACATCGGAGGGTGATGTGGATTTGGGGTTCGCTGGGTTATACTTTGCTGGTTCATAGTTTTGTTGCCGGATTCCATGGGTGAACGCAGATGAACGCGGATGGCCTTCGGCCAGCACGGATTTTCGCGGTACGTTGTGCGAGGTTTGTTGTGTTCGTTTTGATGACACAGGGGTTTTCCGGCCTGTTTAATGAAACGCGGATATTTCGCAGCGGGGATAACAGCGGTAGCTTTTGCCGCGATATGAGCTGTTGCGTTGCGCAGAATATGATTCTTATGCGCATGATTTTTATTTAAGAAAACGTGAGCACTAATCTATGTTATTGGTGGATCAAAAAGAAAACCAGGATATATGGGCAAACTATCTCATACTGATGACAAAGGAAAGGCGAGGATGGTGGATGTAGGCGCAAAACCCATACAGCATCGTACTGCCATTGCCTCGGGTTGGATCTCACTGCAGCCTGAGACCATAAAGCTGATTAGCGACAACCAGATGAAAAAGGGTGATGTGCTCACTGTTGCGGAAATTGCAGGGGTACAGGCTGCCAAGGAGACATCCCGGCTTATCCCGCTGTGTCATCCGCTGCAGATAACCAAAGTGGAGATCACCACTTCGCTCATCGACCAGGATGACAAAAAAGGGGTGGAAGTGCACGGAACGGTAACCTGTAACGGACAGACCGGGGTGGAGATGGAAGCTCTCACAGGCGTGAGCGTTGCCCTGCTTACGGTTTACGACATGTGCAAGGCCGTTGACAAGAA
>SLEW01000073.1 GCA_007124575.1 Bacteroidales bacterium
CAACAAATTGTCATTATGAAGAATCTTACATTCATTTTTCTTGCAGCCACGGTATTTATCCTGGCATCATGTGGTCCCCGTGAAGAACGTGTCCACGAAGTAGAAGAACCCACCGATGTGTTGGTAGAAGATGTTCCCACTGACCCCGTACCAGTCATGCTTATATCTGAAACACACAGGACCTTTTTCCATAACCTGCAAAGCCTATGCGGACAATCATTCGAGGGAGAGCAGATATATCGCAGTCATCATGCTTCAGGTTGGGAAGATTATGAGTTGGTGATGCATGTGGAGGTGTGTGAAGAAGACCGGATCCTGATTCCTTTCCATGTGGGAGATGATGAGTCGCGCACCTGGATGTTCCTGGTGGAAGAAGGTCAGTTGCGCTTTCGCCATGATCACCGCTATCCTGACGGGACACCTGAAGAGGACAGCCTCTATGGTGGATATGCCGATGATACCGGTACGGAATTTGAGCAACACTTCCCCGCAGATGCCTATACCGCTGAGGTTATAGAAGATGGTGGCGGTAACGTTTGGACCGTACGTCTGGATGAAGACATGACTACCTTTACCTACCGCCTGGAACGTGACGGGGAGAAGCGCCTGCGGGTGGATTTTGACCTGACCAACCCCCTTTAATGCTTCCCGGATATCATCATCCGTTGGCTTACACGTATTACCCGGATTTTTTGTGTTATGAGTAAAAAAGAAAAGAAATTCCTGAAACTACCCCACCTGGATGGGGGAAAAGAATTATTAAAGGAATTCATCAGGGAAAACCTCCGGTATCCTGAAGAGGCTCTTGAGAAGGGCATAGAGGGAGATGTAATAGTGCGGTATAAGGTGACCGGCAAAGGAGAGGTGATCCAGCCGGATATCCACAAAGGGCTTGGATATGGATGTGATGAAGAAGCCATCAGGCTGGTGAAGATGTTGCATTACCAGTCTGTGAAAAACCGGGGCGTTCGCGTAACGACCAACAATAAGATCAAAATCCCGTTCCGGCTCAAAACACAGCAAAAGAAACAAAATATTTCCATGACCTATAAAGCCGCAGATCCTGAAAAGAAAACCGGGGAAAAGGACCAGGGAGTTAAAGACCCTTCCAGGCAAAAGAAAAAGCCGGCTGTGTATACGTATACCATCAAATACTGAAAGGTTTTGAGGTTGAGGTTTCTGCAGGGACAGCACTTGGGCTGTCCACATGACGGCGCAGGGAATCATGACGGCACAGGGAATCATGACGGCGCGGGAAATCGTGACAGCACTTGACCTGTCAAACCAAACAAATAAAAATATGAACAAAACACCTGTGGTACGCCTTACCAAGCAGTTTCGTTTTGAAGCTGCCCATGCCTTATACAACTATGATGGCCCGTGTAAAAATATTCACGGACACAGCTATCTGCTTTTTGTTACGGTAAAAGGAGAGCCTGTGGAGGATATCAATAATCCGAAGCATGGGATGGTTATCGACTTTGGCGTGTTAAAAAAGATTGTGCATGAGCTGATCGTTGATCCTTTAGACCACGCGCTTTTGGTTAACGGCGATACGCCTCACGGAGAAATGCTTGAAAAAACGGAGTTGCTTGGAAAAGTGGTGGCTGTGCCTTACCAGCCTACCTGCGAGAATATGATCCACGACTTTGCGCATAAGCTCAAAGCCGCCATGCCTTCCGGGGTTTCTCTGCACTCCCTGCGACTGCATGAAACGACCACATCCTATGCTGAATGGCATGCTGAAGATAATCAGTAAGGCAGTATGTGCTACATTTCAGCCATGATCTCTTCTGTGAGCTCCATGTTGTGAAATACATTCTGAACATCGTCGTTTTCCTCCAGGGCATCAATGAGCTTCATGATCTTGAGGGCTGATTCTTTGTCGAGTTTTACAGTAGTCTTTGGGATTCTCTGGAGTTCAGCGTTCTCGGCTTCCACCCCCATTTCCTCCAGTTTCTTAACCATGCTGCCAAAATCTTCCATGGCGGTGTAGATAGTATAAAAGCCCTCTTCATTTTCTGCCTCTTCGGCGCCGGCATCGATTACTTCCATAAGGAATTCATCTTCTTCCATCCCTTTCTCTTCCACTGCCTTTTCAGGGATGGTAAATACGCCTTTCCTGTCGAAAAGAAAATTTAGTGCGCCCTTTGTTTCAAGCTTGCCTTCATGCTTGTTGAGGATGGCCCGGACATTGGCTACCGTGCGCTGCAGGTTGTCGGTAAGACATTCAACATAGATGGCCACACCATGATTGCCATAGGCTTCGTAAGTAACTTCCTGAAAGTCTGCTGCATTTTTATCACCGGCCCTGGAGATGGCCCGCTGGACATTGTCTTTGGGCATGTTCACCCCTTTGGCGTTGGCTATGGCCAGCCGCAGCCTGGGGTTAGCTTCAGGGTCGTTTCCCCCTTCTCTCACAGCCACATTGATCTCCTTGATGACCCGTGAAAAAATTTTGGAGCGCTTAGCGTCCAGCGCGCCCTTCTTGCGCTTTATGGTTGACCATTTGCTGTGTCCTGACATATCTGTAGCCTTTTTCACAAAAATACACATTTTCTTTTTTGCCAATATAAAAAAGCAGCCGGCACATGGCAGGCTGCTTAAAACCAACAACACGGGAAATATGAAAAATCACTTACCAGCCAAGCAGGCGGATGCCGATGCTGAAAGGGCTCAGCTCTGGACCCCGGTCATCCTTAAACATGGAGTTAAGTGAATAGGTGCCGAAGAAATTCAGACGACCCCAGCCAATCTGGCCGATGGCCTCCATCCGGATGGGTACCAGATGAAAATCTTCACGCTCGCGATCGGTCTGACGGTCTCCATCTCCATCACGATATTCTACCTTGGTATGACTCCTGAGACGGAAACCTGCCTGGATACCCGCAGAAAAATGAAAGCGGTTCCATGTATTGGCATCCTGCAACTGAAGCTCCATCATCAAGGGTACGTTTAACTGAAATACCCTTAACCTGTTAGTGCTCAGGCTGTAATCTGAAGGCTTATGCAAAAGCCCTTCAGTGCCGTGCTTCAGGATGACATCGTTAGACAGGTGATAGTTTGTCCACTGTATGCCAAGACCACTTACAAGGCCAAACAGACTATTGTGGCCACGGGCAAGGACATAGTTTTGATGAAGCATGTTCAGGTTTACCTGCAATGACTTGTTATAGTCAAGATCCATAAACTGGGTTTCCGGAGGCAGGTTTATGCTGTTGTTGTCACCAAAGTAGCCGTTCAGTCCCAGATACAAACCGCTCCAATTATTGCGCCATTGGGTATAAGGTTTTCTTCTGAAACTGGGACGTTCTCCTTCGGCAAACATCACCTCACGATCGCCTACCCTTACCACCACCGTGTCCTTATCAGGAGCTTCGGCATTGACTCTTTCAGCATTATTTACCCCTCTTACGCTTGCGGTGCCTGATGTGCTGTAGTTTGCTACCGGCGGGTTGC
>SLEW01000083.1 GCA_007124575.1 Bacteroidales bacterium
TACAGTGATATTCTGAACCTTGGTGTGGCCCGCAATGAATATAACCAGTTCAAGGGAGTCCTTGACAAGGTGACACGCACCTTTGAGGTTAAAGATCTGCTGGTTGACATCCTGAAGAACGAAAAGGTCAAGCAAGGCCTTGTGGAGAAAGTATGTAAACATGAAGGAGCCGGAGCCATCTGCGAATATCTCTATGGTATGGATGGCGGAACACTTGCCGACGCCCTGATCGAAGGTGTGCCCACCAGGAAGAACACCCTGACCGACTATCTTAACAAGGAACGCTTTACCCTGAGACCCCTGCATAACTTTTTCTTCACAAGAGATGCGGCAATATCCGTGTACGACAGTGTATTTGTGGGTTCCATGGCATCACCGGTAAGGCTGCGCGAAAGCCTGATCATGGAGTCCATATTTGACTTTCACCCCTTCTTCAACACCAAAACTGTTAACGCCAGGAGCGGCAATAAGGCAGAACACTCTATAGCCATCGAGGGCGGCGACGTGCTCGTGGCAAGAGAGGATGTACTGCTGTGTGGTATTGGATCACGTACCACACCCCAGGGAATCGATTTTCTTCTTCATCACCTGAAAAACAAAAACGAAAAACAACATATCCTGGTGCAAGAGCTGCCCATAACACCGGAGTCCTTCATCCATCTTGACATGGTGTTTACCCTCCTCGACAGGGATATCTGCATGATCTATGAACCCATCATCATGAAGATGAATAAATATCAAACGGTTCACATTTATGCCGAAGGAGGTAAGGTGAAGTTCATCCGGGAAGTTAAAAACCTGCCTGAGGTGCTAAAGAAGCTCGGAATGGATTTGCAGCCGGTACTATGTGGAGGAGCTGATGATCAGTGGTCGCAGGAGCGCGAGCAATGGCACAGCGGGGCAAACTTTTTTGCGCTTGGCCCGGGAAAGGTGATCGGTTATGCCCGAAACGTACATACCATCAAGGCCCTCGAGAAAAATGGTTTCGCAGTGATACGGGCCAAAGATGTGCTCAGGGGAAAAGCAGACCTGAAAGACTATGAGCGCTATGTGGTCACAATAGAAGGATCAGAGCTGCCGCGCGGAGGAGGTGGCGCACGTTGTATGACGATGCCGGTGAGCCGTAAAGGCCTTTGATGGGAGGAAATGGGTGCTGGGAGTACTAAGTAAGAAGTAAGAAGTAAGTAGCAGGAAGGAGATCGTCCTGAACCGGGCCATGCCAATGTATTGACGCACAGGAGGATAATTATCACCCATAGGGTTTTACCTCTGAGAGCCTCAGCGAGACCATCAGCGATCCTCTGCGAGAAACCAAAACCACAAAGCATTAATTAACTGTATTTTGTAAGACCATAAGCACATGAAAACACAACTTTTTGTCATTGGAATGGCTGTCATGTTCCTGTTTGGATGCACCCCGCGGCGGCCGGAGAACATCAACGTGGAACAGGCGCATAACCCTGCAGCACAACACCTCATCGCCCCAGGTTTCTTCACTATTGGGGTGATCCATGATGGCATCATCGACATCTTTTTTCAGGATAATGACCTTGACTGGAATGTGGACGACCGCTCACAGTTCCTCATCCCGGAAAACAACGAAGGCGTGCTGGCCATGGGGCTCGGTGTCTTTGGCGTGGTAATGAACAACAGCCTGCATTTTTACAGCATCAACGACCAGAACCAGTGGGAGGAGGAAGAGCATCTGCGTTTCAGCTTGCCCCGGCGGTATGACCGGCTCACAGCCATGCGCATGCCATGGCAGGTGGGTGCCATCGGCATTGAAACCGGTGGCGTGGTTGATTTTTATTTCCTGGAAGAAGAAATTTGGGAAAAAGACGATGCCAAAAGCTTTGTTATCCCCAGCGATATTCAGGCATATTATCCCATAGGGGAAATGACCATTGCCATCGCCGATAAAGAAAAACTAGGGTTATACTATTTTGCTGAAGACGAATGGGATTTCATGGACCACGACCCGTTTATCCTTTCGCTGCCCGAAGATCATCAGGGCATCATCCCGATGGATGATCGTTATATCGGCATCATGGATGAAGAAAAGATCGATTTTTACCAGCTTGACCTGGCAAACGACAGGTGGGTGACACTTAGCGGCTTACATTTCGAGTTGCCCCGCTGATGAATGATTCTGCTCCTCAAGGGTATCTGCAAGAAATTTTGCCGTATAACCTGCTTCCATCCCGGCAACCTGCTCGGGAGTGCCCTGTGCGATGACCTGACCGCCCCTTACGCCCCCTTCCGGACCAAGATCCACGATGTGGTCAGCTACCTTGATCACATCCATGTTATGCTCAATGATAAGCACACTATTTCCCCTGTCAACCAGGCGTTTTAACACCTCCATCAACACCCTGACGTCCTCAAAATGAAGTCCGGTAGTGGGCTCATCCAGGATATACAATGTCTTTCCTGTGTCGCGACGGGAGAGCTCTGAAGACAACTTCACGCGCTGCGCCTCACCGCCCGATAGCGTCGTACTGCTCTGGCCGAGGGTAATATAGCCAAGTCCAACGTCATTAAGTGTCTTTAACCTGTTTACAATGGAAGGGATATGCTCAAAGAAGGTCATCGCCTGGCTGATACTCATATCCAGCACATCATTGATGCTTTTTCCCTTATATCTCACCTCCAGGGTTTCCCTGTTGTATCGTTTGCCCTGGCAGGTCTCACAATGCACATGAACATCCGGCAAAAAGTTCATCTCTATCACACGCACACCTCCTCCCTGACAGGTTTCACATCGCCCGCCCTTCACGTTAAAGGAGAAACGGCCGGGCTTGTATCCCCTTACCTGCGACTCCGGCAGAGAGGCAAAAAGCTTGCGGATATCGTCAAACACCTTGGTGTACGTAGCCGGATTGGACCTTGGCGTGCGGCCGATGGGCGACTGGTCCACCTCGATAACCTTGTCGAGATGTTCAAGGCCTTCCACCTCTCCATAAGGCAGACTCTGCTTTTCCGACCTGTGGAAATGCTGGCTGAGGACCGGATACAAGGTTTCGTTTATGAGAGATGACTTGCCACTCCCCGACACCCCGGTCACACATATCAGCTTATTCAGGGGAAGCTCCAATGTGACATCCTTCAGGTTATGCCCGGTTGCTCCATGCAGGAAAAGTTTCTTGCCATTCCCCTTCCTTCGCTTCAAGGGTACAGGAACCTCTTTTTTACCGCGCAGGTAATCAGCCGTAGCCGAAGGTTGTTGCATCAGCTGCAGAGGAGTTCCTGAGGCCACTACCTCTCCTCCTGCGTTACCTGCCCCCGGCCCCATGTCTACAATGTGATCCGCCGCAAGTATCATGTCACGGTCGTGCTCCACCACGATCACCGAATTCCCGATATCACGCAGGTCTTTTAAAGCATTGATGAGCCGGTGATTATCACGCTGATGAAGCCCTATGCTCGGCTCATCCAGGATATACAA
>SLEW01000024.1 GCA_007124575.1 Bacteroidales bacterium
CAGTAATTCCTGACAAACCGAAGAAAACCATTGGGCTGTTTGAAAAATACCTCACCGTCTGGGTGGCCCTTGGTATCCTGGCCGGCATTGTCATCGGGCATTTTGCCGGTGACCGGATCGAGGTGATATCCAGCCTGGAAATTGCCCGGGTGAATATACCTGTGGCCATTCTGATCTGGCTGATGATCTACCCCATGATGCTGCAGGTGGATTTTTCCAGCATTAAAAAGATCGGCAAAAAGCCAAAAGGAGTGGTGTGGACGCTGATCATTAACTGGGCCATCAAACCATTTACCATGGCATTCTTTGCATGGATCTTTTTCTCAAAATTATATGGTGCATGGATAGAACCGGAACTGGCTGGGGAATATATTGCCGGAGCTATTATTTTGGGGGCTGCCCCCTGTACGGCAATGGTGTTTGTGTGGTCTTACCTGACAGACGGAGACCCAAATTATACTCTGGTGCAGGTATCTGTCAACGACCTGATCATTCTTGTGGCTTTTATACCCATTGTGGGGCTCCTGCTGGGCATTACCGATGTGGTCATTCCCTACGGAACCCTGGCCGCCAGCGTGGGCATTTTTGTGGTGGTGCCTCTTGTGGCCGGGGTAATTACCCAACGGATACTGCTTCGCTCAAGAGGAAAGGAGTGGTTTAAGAAATCCTTCCTGCCACGGCTCAAGCCTGTCAGTATTGTGGCTCTGCTGATTACTTTGGTTCTTTTGTTTGCTTTCCAGGGGCAAAATATCCTGAATAACCCGCTGATTATTTTGCTGGCCGCTGTTCCCCTGGTAATTCAGACTTATTTCATTTTCTTCCTGGCATGGTATGGTGGGAAGAAACTAAAATTACCCCACGCCGTTTGCGCACCAGCCGCGATGATCGGTGCCAGCAACTTCTTTGAGCTGGCCGTGGCTGTGGCCATTGCCCTTTTCGGACTACAATCACCTGCGGCCCTGGTGACCGTGGTTGGTGTGCTGGTGGAAGTGCCGGTCATGCTCTCGCTGGTGGCCTTTGCCAACAGGAAAAAATATTAAATACCTCACGTTGGCAGGAAAACATCACATCCCGAATCCCTTGAAACTGTGAATAAACTGTCACACAAATACTTGTAATGAATCATACGCATGATCAGGGCTCCAATCTTTAATGATTAGAGCCCTGATTCATTAACCAATCATGGCTTCCTGCCTTGTAAAACGGAAGAATGTTGTATCTTTAAAAAACAAATACCCCCATCATGTATGATGGTATATATCAAGATATAATCATTCTAATATGTACAGGACAGATGCATTTCAGCTTGTTTTTATTTTGATCGTGATTTTCGTTTCATCCTGCAGGGAGGAAACCTACCGGGAGGAGAGATCGACCCCGGTTCAGGTCACATCCCCGGAAGCTCACGAACCCTATCTCACCAAAAGCTATCCCTCCATAATACAGGCCTCATCAGACGTTAATCTCTCATTTCGCGTACCCGGGCCGGTCATGGAGGTTTATGTCAGGGAGGGCGATGAGGTTAAGGAAGGACAGTTGCTGGCCCGGCTCGACCCGCGCGATTATGAAACCCAACTGGAAGCTACGAAAGCCGAATATGAGGGTATTAAGGCTGAAGCGGAGCGCATCATCTCCCTTTACGAACGTGGCAGGGTGTCCACCAGCGAATACGACAAGGTTGTGACAGGACTGCAACAGATCACAGCCAAATACCGGGCCCATCAGGATGCGCTGAATGACACAAGGCTAAAAGCTCCATTCAAGGGCCAGATAAGCCAGATCTTCTTTGACAGGTCTGAAATCACCGATGCGGGAATGCCAGTGATGTCACTTAGCAGCCACCAGGAGCTGGAAGTATTAGCGCATCTGCCAGACAGGGACCTGATGCGGAAAGATGATTTTGTCAGCTTCCTGTTCACCACACGATTATACCCTGACACAGAGTTTCCCCTTGTGTTGCGCAACATAGGTAAGGTGCCGGGGCTGAGTGGGATGTATCCGGCATATTTCGACATGAAAAGGGATCCCAGTCACAATTTCCTTCCCGGTATGCGTGTAGAAGTGAACATTACCTACCGGCGCGATACTAATGCATTTTTCAACATCCCATCCACAGCGATCTTTTATGACGGGGAGCAAGCCAGGGTCTGGCGTGTCAGCCCTGACGATCAGACGGTGCACCCTGTTCCGGTGGAGATCATCAGGATTGGAAACTCAGGAGAAGCAACGGTGCGGGCTGACCTCATACAGGATGACATCCTGGTGAGGTCGGGCGTGCACAGCCTGTACGAAGGACAAACGGTGAGCCCACGTGAAGAACCGGCAGACACCAATGTAGGAGACCTGCTATAAGACAGCATTGTATGACTGACCTTGCCTTTAAAAACAAAGCCCTGTTTTATTTCTTCCTGCTGGTCCTGACTGTGGGTGGATTATTCTCCTTTATGGCGATGAGCAAGCTTGAGGATCCGGAGATCGTGATTAAGCAAGCCCTCGTTGTTACCGCATACCCCGGCGCCTCCGCACATGAGGTTGAACTTGAGGTCACCGATGTGCTGGAAAAAGCCATCCTGACCATGGGTGGGCTAAACAAAATTGAGAGCCGGTCTGAAGCCGATTATTCTGAGGTCGTAGTAGAACTGCATCCTACGGTAAGCAAGGAAGACGTGGAACAAAAATGGGATATCCTGCGGCGCAAAGTAGAAAGCACCATCCCTGACTTGCCTGCAGGTGCCCTCAGGCCAATAGTCGTGGACGATTTCGGTGATGTATATGGCCTGTTTTATGCGATGACGTCTGACGGCTTCTCCCATGAAGAGATGTACGATTACGGAAGGCTTGTCAAACAAGAGCTTGAGCAGATTGAAGATGTAAAAAGAGTGGAGATGTACGGCAACCGGAAGCCTGCTATCTATATCAAGCTCGATCAGGCGCACATGGCAGGGCTTGGGGTACACCCGGCGGAAGTGCTGATGACAATAAACGATCAGAATGAAACAGTGTACGCAGGCTATTTTGAAACCGGCGATGAACGTATACCCGTCCGCATCGGTGATGCCTTCCAAAGCATGGAGGACATTAAAAACCTGGTCATCCACGGGCATGAAGGTGACCAGATACGCCTGTCGGATATTGCCACGCTGGAACGTGGCCTGGAAGAGCCCTACCGGGAAGCCATGCGACACAACAAAATGCCGGCACTCGGCATCTCCATTGCCATGGAAAGCGGCGGCAACGTGATCGAGCTGGGCGACCGGGTAGATGAAAGACTCGCCGAACTAAAGAACAAACGCATCCCAGCAGGAATCGACTTCAGCAAGGTATTCTTTCAACCGGATAAGGTAAGCGACGCCATTGCCACCTTTATGTTCAACCTGCTGCAATCTGTGCTTATTGTCATTGTGATCCTCATGCTGGCAATGGGATGGCGCAGCGGTTTTATTATCGGAAGCGGCCTCCTGCTTACCATTCTTGGCACACTGGCGATCCTCAACCTGTTCGACGGAACACTGCAACGGGTATCCCTCGGATCCTTCATCATAGCGATGGGCATGCTGGTTGACAATGCCGTGGTCATTGTAGATGGCATTATCACCGATCTTGAAAAAGGAGTAAAAAAGGAGAAAGCCCTGTTCAACCCTGTCAGGAAAACTGCAATCCCCCTGTTGGGCGCAACACTGATAGCCATCCTGGCCTTCCTCCCCATCTTTATGTCACCCGATACTGCCGGCGAGTATGTGAGAGACCTGTTTATCGTTCTGGCCGTGTCACTGCTCCTAAGCTGGATCCTCGCCCTCACACAGGCGCCTGTGATGGCAAGCTTCCAGTTCAAACCCTCACAGTTCAACAGGGACAACAAAAAGAAGCCATACTCCGGACGCGTTTACAGATTGCATCGAAACTTGCTGGGATACCTGCTCTGGCACAAAAGCCTTGCCGTGATAGCTGCATTGACCCTGCTGGGGATCAGCATTTTCATGTTCCGCTATGTGCCGCAAACCTTCTTTCCGGACATGAGCTACAGCCAGCTATATATCGAATACCGGATGCCGGCGGGTACACGGATAGAAAAGGTAGATGCCGATATCAAAGAAATAGAAGAATACCTTCTTGGGATGGATGATGTGGTCAAAGTGACCGCCAGTCTGGGCGGCACTCCAACACGCTATAACCTGGTACGGTTCATTGCCACACCATCAATGAGCTACGGCGAGCTGATCATAGAGTTTACGAATTTTAATGCACTGCAGAGAAAAGCACCTGAGATCCAGGATCACCTGCTGCGGCATTACCCGCAAGCTTATGCCCGTGTGCAGAAATACAACTTCATGTATATGGAGTTTCCCATTGAAGTGATGTTTACCGGACCCGACCCCGGCACCTTACGTCAACTCACGGCACAGGCAAGAGAGATCATGGAGAATGAGCCCACTGCCGTCCTTGTTACTGATGACTGGGAGCCCGCCACAAAGTCACTGGTAGCCGGATACAATCAAATGAATGCACGGGCAGCAGGGCTGTCCCGGTCTGATGTTGCCATGGCCATGCTTGCCTCTACCGACGGGCTTCCTATCGGAAACCTTTACGAAGGGAGAAGAGCAATACCTATCATACTTCGTCAGACAGAATGGGACGGCTCGCGGATCAGGGACCTTGAGACTGCGCCGGTATTCCCGATGATGCCTGCAACACCGGCAGCTGACCCGGAACTGCTGCATGCGATCATGGCCGGCATCAAAGATCCGGCCGATATCCTGAGGGCAACAGTCGGTGCAGTACCTATGCGCCAGGCAATCGACGAAGTGATGATCGACTGGGAAGAACCCGTTGTACGCAGATACAACGGGCAGCGGGCAATGAAAGCACAATGCAACCCCATCGCAGGAAAAACAGCCGACGCCGTCAGAAAAGCCATGCTGGAAGAGATCCAGGCTATCGAGCTGCCACCAGGATACAATACAAAATGGTATGGTGAGTACAAGGCCAGCAGCGAATCCCAGGAATACCTCTTTATGTATTTGCCGCTGGCCGTAGTATTGATGATCGCGATCCTGATCGCCATGTTCAGGGATTACCGAAACCCACTGATCATCATACTCAGTCTTCCGCTGGCATTCGTCGGGATCGTCCCGGGCATGCTCATCACCGGCAGAGAGTTCGGCTTTGTAGCTATTGTCGGGGCACTGGGCCTTATGGGTATGATGATAAAAAATGGCGTCGTCCTCCTCAGGGAGGTAGCCATCCAGATAGATGATGGAAAGAAAAAGCATCAGGCACTGCTGGACGCTTCATCATCACGCCTCCGCCCCGTAATGATGGCGTCACTTACCACCATCCTGGGGATGATCCCGCTGATCCCCGACGACATGTTTGGCTCCATGGCCGTCACCATGATGTCCGGCCTTCTCCTGGGTTCCGTCATTACACTGATGATCATGCCTGTGCTCTATGCCGTGTTTTTTCAGGTGAATTTCTCCAAAGGCATGGATGAGGGGTACAGCAACGACACCATGGAAGACGATGAGGATCATGCCAGCGAAAACAATGGTGGCGGCAAACAACAGAACGACAACGACATCGTGTCGGAGGCGCAATTGATCAAAAGGGCAGGAAGGAATGAAAAGAATTCATGACCATCCTGCAGGAATCACAAGTAAGCTTTGAACGTATGAGTATGTGTAAATTTCGTATACCAGCCTTTTTTTTCGCATGCCTTTTGTGTGCGCTGAACACGTATGCCGGCACAGAAGATATCCGGCTCGACAGGGAAAAAACCCGCGAAATAGCCCTGGACTATTCAAAGCAGCTGAAAATATCCAAAGCGAGGCTCGATCAGGCATTCCTGCGTGAAGATATTGCCCGGGCTGCGCAAATGCCCGGATTATCAGCCGCCGGACTATACTTCTATTCTCCGGATGAGCTGGGCTTTATGCTTGACCCCCTTTTCCTCATCGGCATGGAAAGTGGATTGCCGGATATTATCCACGAGGTCGTCCCGGATATTGACCTGAGCGTCGGACTGGAAGGGGTTACCATGGCAGGGATTGAGATGGACCAGGTGATATATGCCGGCGGAAGGGTCCGGATTGCACGGCAAATGGCTAGTACCGGCACTTCCCTGGCATCGCTGGATATTGAACTGAATACGACTGAGGTTATTGCCCTGGCTGATGCTGCCTATTATCAGTATGTATCAACGTTGGAAAAGGAGAAAGCTGCGGAAAAATACCTTGACCTCCTGGAAGAGCTTGTGGAGACAGTTAGTGACAGCAAGGAAGCAGGCATGGTCACGCGAAATGATCTGCTCAAGGTTAAGGTGGAGCGAAATGAGGCAACCCTGGCCCTGCAAATGGCACGAAGCGGAAAAGAGCTTGCCCGGATGGACCTGTGCCGTATTTTGGGCTTGCCCCTGCATACTCCCCTGGAAACAACCGCCGTGGAGGAGATCTCCCGGGAAGATATCATGCCCCTGGAACAGTATGACCAGCGAATCGCCAAAAGACCTGAATACCAGATGCTGGAAAAAGCCATTGAGCTCAGTGAGCAGCGTGAACGGAAGGTAAGGGCTGCCATGTTTCCGGAAGTAGGCCTCAGGGCTGGCTATAATTACCTGGGTGGGATTGAGATAGGTGGCAAAACAAGTGAGAACACCAGCTTGTCGGCCATGGCCCTGGTAAGAATTCCCATCTTCAACTGGGGTGAAAAAAGACATGCCCTGGACATGGCGAGAATCGATAAAGAGGTCGCTCAGCTGGAAAAAGCAGATGCCGCAAAATTGCTTCAGCTGGAAATGGCCAGTGAACGCTTCATGCTGGAAGATGCACTAACCAGGCTGGAGCTCACGAGGCAGGCACTGGAACAGGCCGAAGAAAACCTGGAAACAAGCCAGGATAAATTCAATGAGGGAAAAGAAACACTTACCGACCTGCTGGAAGCACAGGCGCAGTGGCAGTCCGCATATAGTAATCAGATTGAAGCCAGGGCATCAGTCAATGTGCGGGAAACCATGTACCTGAAAGCCATTGGCGAGCTGACAGTGCCCTAGACAGATCATCCCGCGACCGTATCGCTTCTGCCTGCAAGTAACCTTCGGACATAGCATCTGATACGTTTATGCAGAGGCTTCTCATAATTGGCCCAAAGCTGCCGAATTTGCCTGTTCTGTTCGTCTCTTCCGGGGTGGCCACTTCTCTCAATACCAGGTTCATTAGAAAAAATAGTTTGCATGGTTAATCAGAAGATTTTCTTGTTTTTTTGTCAAGTTGCTATCTTTGTGCGCAGGTATCCGAATACTTTTTCCGCACAATGGTCCACAAAACCGGCAATAATGAACAAAAAAGAAGTATTTACCATTCCCAATATCCTTTCTTTTTACCGGATTCTTGTGTTTCCACTGATCCTCTGGTTTATCATCAGCGGACAGTCTGACCTGTTTGCCATATTTCTGATCATCAGTCTTGTTACCGAAGTACTTTACGGTTTGATCGCCCGAATGTTTGACATGCAGACCGAATTCGGTGCCAGGCTTGACTCTGTTGGAGATCAGGACACCTACCTGCTGGCATTGCTGAAGTTTGGCCGGCTCCCGAACTTTCACCGGTATTCCTGGAAAATTGGCGTATACATACATGGCTTATTCTTTTTTGTGCTTTTTTCGTTCGGATTCCATGTCCATTTTTACTGTTTCATGATTAGCTGGGCCATACTGGCTGCCCTGGAACATAATGCCATACAGCTTCGGATTCCGGAAATGCGATCCAATGCAAAAAGAATCTATTGGGTGCTGAAGGGAGACTAAATTCATGTTGAGATGATATACGAGTCGGCCATTGAGCTTCATTACATGTGGTTACCGTTTCTGGGTTTTGTCGTAGGGCTGCTGGCTACGATGATTGGGGGCAATGGGGCGTTTTTTTTTCCCCCGGCCCTGATCCTGTTATTCCAGGTTGAACCCAGGGTGGCAGTGGCAACTTCACTGGCTGCCGTCATCCCGATCGGTATTATCGGATCCTTCGAACACTACAGGCGCCAAAATATTAACCTCCCTGTCGGACTCAGCTTCGGGGCTGCCGGAATAGCCGGAGCATGGCTTGGCGCATGGATATCCAACCTCATCGATCCGGCAACACTCATTACCACATTTGGCATCTATTGTGTGATACTCGGACTGTTCACCATGCGTATGCCCCGGAAAAAAGGAATCAACGGGTACACAGTGCCTGATACATTTTCTGATATTCAGCGGGAGCAACTACCCTATATTGTGTTCTTTGGACTGATTTCAGGTGCCGTGGCAGGTTTGTTCGGCACCAGCGGCACAGCACCTGTCCTTGCCGCACTGCTCATACTCAAATTTCCGGTAAAACTGGTCATTGGCACATCGGTGATGATCGTTTTCATCAATGCTATGGCAGGATTCAGCGGCCACATCCTGCTGGGCGAGGTTGATCCTCTCCTGATATTCTGGCTCGGTTCAGGGGCCGCACTGGGTGCATTCATCGGCCCCCGGCTGCTCGTAAGCTTCCGTCCCGAAGGCAAAGAAGGAAGCCTGAGATATATCTTCTCTGCAATCGTCGTGGCCATGGGCATCCTACTCATCCTCAGATAACCCCCTTTTGGCAGCCTCCTTCCATTATCGTATATTTGCGATAAGTAAGTGTTTGTTATATCAAAATGCAAAAAGCAAGGAAACATTATGGATAAGATATTTTATCATACCGGAACAGTTAAAGATGGAATCCGGACTCTCACACCAAAGGAAAGTGCAACACTTGTTGAACAGGGAGCTCTGTATGTTGACCTGCGTGACAAAGTGCTGTCAGACTTCAAGATCCCGGATGTTCCCGAGATCTTCCTGCTGCCAGATAAGGAACTGAAAGAAAAATACAAGAAGATGCCTGCTGACAGGCATCTTATCCTGGCGGATGCATCGGGACTGAAAAGCAGGGAGGCGGCAGCATTTCTTCAGTCGAAAGGTTTTGACAAGGTGGCACACATGGCCGGTGGTTTTGTGGAATGGGAACGCGACGGTCTGCCTGTCAGAGAAGACCTGGATCAACGCCTCACAGGAGGATGTGCCTGTCAGCTTAAGCCCCGTGACAGATTGAAATAAACTGTATCTTTGCAGCTACAATTTATTGAGCAAATCTGGACCCATGTATCTTACCCGGAAGACCTATATCAAACCCACCATGAAACTCTCGGGGCTGCTCTTTGAGAACCCCTACCTGATGTTGATGATGCAGCATTTCGGACTCAACTTTGTGGTACAGGACAAAAGTGTTGAACAGGTTTGCCATGAAAACAACATCAATAAAGATGTTTTCACCGCCATTGCCAATCTGTATAATGGGTTCCAGGAACAGTACTGGGTGCACTTTTCGCGCAAAGATATACCCGCTGTAATCTTATTTCTCAAAAACAGTCATCAATACTACAAAGTAGAAAAGTATCCTGAAATCAAGGCGCTCATTGATGACATTGCCAGGATCAATAACACACCTGAGATCAAGTTGATTGAGCAATTTTTTGATGAGTATTTTCATGAGGTGATCGACCACCTCGAATACGAGGATGAGGTAGCTTTCCCTTACTTTCTCGAGCTGGCTAAAAACGGCGGATCACGACAGAAAGCTGATTATTCAGCCAGGGTCTATCGTGACCATCATACCGATATCGAAACCAAGATCATGGAACTGAAAAAGCTCCTGCTGAAACACATCCCGTTACACCAGGACAAAACCTTACGAAGAAGACTGATAATCAACCTGTTTGAACTCGAGTACGATCTAACCATTCATTATGCCATAGAAGAAGACCTGCTGATACCCTTGATTGATCATTTTGAGAAAACTCCGAGCCGTGGCTGAATGCAATATCCACATAGCGATCATCGAACCCTCCCACATGATCTATGAGGGGCTTTCCAACATTTTGCTCAAAGGCAACCCCCACGGCCGTATCCTCCGTTTTGAAAACCTGGATGAACTCAAGGAATACCGGGATAAAAACTGCCTGGAAGTTATCATCGTCAATCCTGCCATCATCATGGGAGATCCGGGTACACTTGGCACCGTAAAGAAACACTTCCATAAGGCACAGTGGGTAGCTCTTGTTGCCTCGGTGTTTAGCGATACCCTGCTGAACCTTTTCGATGCCAGGATACAGGTCACCGACACCCCGGCCAGCATCAGCAGGACGATCGCCAGGCTGACAGAGGAAGATTGCATCTGCGCAGATGACTCACCCGGAGAAGAACTGTCTGAAAGGGAGAAACAGGTGCTCATTAAGCTGGTGCATGGCCTGTCGAACAAGGAAATCGCTGATAAACTGCACATCAGCACGCACACCGTGATCAGCCACCGCAAAAACATCAGCCACAAAGCCGGCATCAAATCGCTTTCCGGTCTCACCATCTATGCCATCACCCAAAACATCGTTTCCATGAATGACATTCAGTCTGGCGGGTAAATGGCATCCGTGGCACAGGGTGGATATTCGTCCCCGTTCCCGATAACACACCAAGGGGTGGATATACGCCACCGTAGTATAGACGCACGGCCATGCGTCTCTAAGGCCGTTGGTCACAAGCGCCGGGGTCTGTTCCGCAGGGGACCTCGGGGATTAAAACAGGCCTTTGTAACCACTACGTGCCACGGGGGTTCCTAACCACAATTGGGGATTACCAGCACCGATAATACCCGTTTTTGGGGATTGCAGGGTTTTAGACGTATAGCCATCTTTGCTGCAGTTTTTAATGGGAACGGAAAAAGTGCTGCTGCAAGGTCATAAAAACCGCGGCAACCCTCCTTCGTTCCGGGTTATTTTACCGGTCGCATGAATATCAGATATATTGTAGTTTTCCTGTTTTCTATTCTTTCTACGGTCCCGGCTTTCATGGCTTATGCTGATACGATCACCATCAGTGGCGTGATTTTGAACGATCAGCGCGAAACCCTGCCGGCTGCCACGGTGCAACTCAATGACGGCGAGCACGGGATGGTTACCGACCTGGATGGCCGTTTTGAGTTTTCCGGACTGCCCGCACAAACATACACGCTTAAAGCCAGCTACATGGGTTATGAAACCTATATCAGGCTGATTGAGCCAGATCACGTTTCTGGGCCGCTGGCCATCAGGATGAAACCCTCAGAACTTCTGTTGCAGGAAGTACAGGTGGCCGAGAGCCGCAGACAGATTGCCCGGCGTGCCAACTCCATCTCTGTCGAGCATCTGCAGGAAGATTTCTTTTCCGGAAACCAGGCCGGCAGCCTGATGCGCACCCTCAGAAGGATTCCGGGCGTACATTCCATGGATGCGGGCACGGGCATGTCGAAGCCCATGATCAGAGGTCTCGGGTTTTACCGCGTGGTATTTGCACAAAACGGGATCAAGCAAAGTGGTCAGCACTGGAGTCAGCATACCGGAATCAGCATTGACCAGCATGCCATCAGCCAGATGGAGATCATCAAAGGACCATCTTCATTGAGATATGGCTCGGACGCCATCGGGGGTGTGATCAACATCCTGCCCGCCGCCATCCCCGCAGACAATCAGTGGACGGCCAATGTGTCGCTCACCGGAAAATCGAACACGGAGTGGCTTGGGGCATCCACCAGGTTTTCCGGAAGGCGTGGCGACTTGTATGTGCACCTTAACGCCTCACACAACCAGTTTGGCGACTTCCGGGTTCCCGACACCGATGTCTTCCTGCTGCCAGCACCGGCAGGCTCAGCTGATGCCACCCACGAGGTGGAACTGGGCGACCATGCCCACAACACCGCGGGCGAAGAAACGGGTGTATCCCTTATCACCGGGATCGTCAAACCCTGGGGCAATTCCTACTTCGACATGCGGTTTCATTCGATAGAAAACGGATTTTTTGATTATATCGGCCTGCAGCATGAATCGCGGCGGGCAGAGCACATGGCAAGCACCAGGGAGATCAACCTGCCGTATCAAAAAGTCTCCGATTACGCCATCAACCATTTCACCAACCGGTATTTCGGAGAAAATAAATTGGAGCTTGCCCTGGGCTACCAGCTGAACACCTCCACCGAGCACAGTATCCTGACCGACAGAACCGGCAACCGCCATGAAGACCTGACGTATTACCAGGCAAAAGACAACCTGGAGCTGCAGTTCGACCTGCATCATCTCACGGCGAATGCAAGCTATTCCTTCAGGTATATGGACGGCCATCAGCTCGACCTGATCCTCAATACCAGCTACGAACAAAACAGCACCGATGGCTTCAGCCACATCCTTCCCGACTATCAACGGACGTCTGCCGGTGCCGGACTGACCCACCAGTATGAGCTGTCGCCCCAATGGGTCATCAACAGCGGGTTGCGCGTCGATTACTACCAGGCAGAAATGGAAGAAAGCCTGAACCCGGACCCGGCATACGGAGACTCGATTTTTAACCCAAACTTTCAAGAAGATTACCTGGGCACGGCATTTTCCCTGGGGGTGAATTACCTGCCCGGCGCACGACAGATCATCAGGGCGCACATTGGCAAAAGCTTCCGCGTGCCGGCAATCTATGAGCTGGGCGCATATGGCCTGCACAGACACGAAGGCAGGTTTGAGCGCGGCGACCTCGGCATCAA
>SLEW01000001.1 GCA_007124575.1 Bacteroidales bacterium
CTGCGCAGTCTGAGGCCTGTCGGTGGCAAAGGTCAGATGCCTGCCATCCGGTGAAAAAGACGCATGGATGTAAGAGTACCTGTCATCGGTGAGCTGGGTTACCTCCCGGCTTTCCAGGTCAAAACGGAAAAGGTTTGACCGGCCATCTACAAGACCGTTAAAGACCATATACTTTCCATCCGGCGACCACACCGGATTATTAAAGGACGGCACGCCGGGTATTTTTATCTCTTCTGTACGCCGGGGGCGGTTCACATCCACAATAACCAATTGATTCTTGCCGCGCTTGATGGCAACATGGGCAAACCTTTGACCATCAGGTGACCAGGTACCCCTGGACTCAAAAAAGTTGTACCCGTCGATATCGCCCATGCGTGTAGCACTGGATAATTTGGTGATCACTTCTCCTGTTTCCGTATCTGCCAGGAAAAGGTCAATGGATATCAGGTCACGTTCCGAAAAGAAAGCGACCATGGAACCATCCGGGCTTACTGAAGGGGCAATGTTGATAGACCCGCTGTTATCGGGGGTTACAAGACCTCTTCCCACCGGAACGTGTCTTGCACTATCCTGCATGAGCGGCCCGTAGTGATTTTCCATGGATGTTTTCCACATATTGGACACCGTACGATGACCCAGCCCGACTACACGCTCAAGGGCGCGTTCATATCCAAATTTAGCCGTTTGCGAAAACATCGGCGTGATCAGTGAGTCACCCCAGGTGCGGCCGAAAAAAGAGACAAAAGAATGTCCAAAGCGGTAAGGGTTATAGGAATAGTCGCGGGTCATTTCGCGCAATGAAGGAAAGTCATCCTGATGGACGGCATCCCGCATGATCATCGCCGTATGGGAATCAACGCTGCCAATAGATAAATACTCAGCCATCCCTTCAACAAGCCAGAGCGGGAGGTTCCGGATGGAGTTCATAGAAAGGGAATCCTTAAGAAACATGTGCCGGAACTGGAATACGTGCACCAGCTCGTGTCCGATCACATGATCGGTTTGCGCATTGGTTTCCAGTATAGGCATCACAACCCTGTTCCTCAAGGCCTCGGTAACACCAAGGGTGCCCACGCCAATCATGCTTCCTATGGCTGTAGTTTGCTGAAAATCCGGGTGGTTGGCATATATCAGGATGGGGTTTTGGGTCTCAAAGGTATCCAGAAAGATTTTCTGATGACGCTTATACCATTTCTCATGGGAATTTGCCAGGAAGTTCGGGATGGAGTCGTCTTCAAAGTAATGGTAGATGTCAAAATGCGGGCTTTGATACATCTCAAAATCAAAACGCTGGTAGCTGGGTCTGTTGCGGCCAAAATACTGGCCGGAACCATCTGCCGGAAACAAAATAAAAATAAGCAGCAGCAGCGACAACGCCGTAAAAAACCTGCCTGAGTGAGTTAATTGCATTTTAATTAAGATTTAAAAAAGTACTGACCCATAACCTTTAAAGAATGAAACAAAAACCATTCCAAACAATACATCTTATTACAGTTCTTTAACAAGCTTGTAAACCAGATTGTTCGTATCCCATTCATCAAATGTACAAAATCTCATCAACCCCATAACCTCGCAAATCAAAGGCTTTGTTTTTTTTCTGTATGGCTGGGGAATGACATTATTTTTTTGTATATTGCGTAATACGAACAAAATGACACGGTCATGAGCGTTCTTAAAAAATTTACGATGGAGTATGGGCTCAAAACCACTCCCAGGCTTCTATATACGGCCATTTCCACACCTGAGGGACTGTCACGCTGGTTTGCCGACATGGTTGACACCATGGAAGATGTATTTTTATTCAAGTGGGAAGGATCAGAACAAAAGGCCCGGCTGGTTAAATACAAGGAAAATGAGTTTGTGCAGTTCATGTGGCTCGATACCGGCCATGATGATCATCTGATGGAGATGCGTATAACCAATGAGCCAGTGTCTTCAGAGCTGGCGCTGACCATCACCGATTACGCCGAAGACGCTGACATTGATTTCAATCAGCGCTTGTGGGATGTCCAGGTAAAGAAGCTGCAAAGACTGTTTAGTGCCTGATCTTTTGAGGTTTTAAACCCGGTTCGGGCAGCATGAACCACCCCCGTATCTTATCGGCATTGTCTGCCGGCGCCTTTTTATGCACGTACTCATTCTTCTTGGGCAGGTAAGAATAATCCCTGACCCATTTCTTATGGTTCTTATGTATCTGCCGCAAGGCCTTTATGATGGCATGCACCTCTTTGTCTGTCATCGTAGGATGCAGTGATATCCTGATCCAACCGGGCTTATCGGAAAGGTCACCGGTATTGATCTTTTCCGTAATCTGTTTCGACAATTCGTAATCCACATTCAGCAGAAAATGCCCGTATGTGCCTGCGCAGGCACAGCCGCCGCGCACCTGGATGCCAAATTTATCGCTCAGGAGCTTAACGACCAGGTTGTAATGGATATGGTCAAAATAGAATGACACCACGCCCAATCTTTCTTCCACGTTATCGGCCAGGATTCTGGCATTAGGTATGCTCCGGATCCCTTCAAAGAGGATCTTCAGCATCTCATCCTCCCGTTTTCGCATCTGTTCGGTGCCCATCTGATTTTTCAGCTCTATGCAGAGCGCTGTCCTGATTACCTGCAGGAAGCCGGGTGTCCCACCATCTTCGCGGGCTTCAATGTCGTCAATGTACTTATATTCCCCCCAGGCGTTGGTCCAGTCTACCGTGCCTCCGCCGGAATTGTCAGGCACCTTGCTGTTGTAAAAAGCGGAATCAAAAATCAGCACGCCTGAACTGCCGGGGCCTCCGAGAAATTTGTGCGGAGAAAACATGATGGCATCCAGCTTTTGCATGGGATCATCCGGATGCATGTTGATGTCCACATAAGGAGCAGATGCTGCATAATCAACAATACACACGCCATGATATTCGTGCATGATGGCCGCCAGCTCATGGATGGGTGTTTCAATGCCCGTGACGTTGCTGCATGCAGTAAAAGAGCCAATCTTGAGTTTGCGATCCTTGTATTTTTCCAGCTCATCGCGCAACTGCTCCGGGTCTACCAGCAAGCCGCGCCCGGGCTTCAACTGAACGATATCAGCCTGGGTCTCAAACCAGGAGGTATGATTGCTGTGATGCTCCATGTGTGTAATGAATACCACAGGACGCTCACGGTCGTCCTGGCGGGACCTGGCATCGTCTCCGCAAACCCTCAGCCCCAGCATGCGCTGAAACTTGTTGATGACCGTGGTCATGCCACTTCCCGCCGTGATGATCACATCGTTGGGCCCGGCATTCACATGCTTTTTGATCAGCTGCTGTGCGTGGTGGTATGCATTGGTCATGAGCGTACCCGTCTCGCTTGCCTCCGTGTGCGTGTTGGCCACGAAAGGCCCAAAACGGGATGTTATGATGCGCTCTATCGGGTCATACAACCTGCCACTGGCAATCCAGTC
>SLEW01000195.1 GCA_007124575.1 Bacteroidales bacterium
GACTTCACGCCACAGGAAATCAAATTTTTACTCGAGATGTCTGTTGACCTTAAGAAGGCAAAATATGCCGGATATGAGCAACAGCGCCTTAAAGGCAAGAACATTGCTTTGATATTTGAAAAAGCATCCACGCGTACACGTTGTGCTTTTGAAGTAGCTGCCTTTGATCAGGGTGCCCTTGTTACTTATCTGGGCCCTACCGGCAGCCAGATCGGCAAAAAAGAATCTATGAAGGACACTGCCCGCGTGTTGGGACGCATGTATGACGGCATCGAATATCGCGGATTTGCCCAGACAATTGTGGAAGAACTCGCTGAATATTCAGGTGTACCCGTCTGGAACGGCCTGACCAATGAATTCCATCCCACGCAGATCCTGGCTGACTTCCAGACCATGATTGAGCACAGCGACAAGCCCCTGCACCAGGTTTCTTTCTGCTATCTGGGTGATGCCCGCAACAACATGGGTAACTCGTTGCTGATAGGTGCTGCCAAGATGGGTATGGACTTCCGTGCTGCAGCCCCAAAGTCGGTACAGCCAAGCGAAGAGCTGGTAGCTCAGGCGCGCGAAATAGCCAAAGAAACCGGCGCTAAAATCACCATCACCGAAGATGTGGATGAAGCGGTTAAAGGTGTCGACTTCCTGTATACTGATGTATGGGTCTCCATGGGAGAACCTGACGAAGTATGGAAGGAGCGCATCGAACTGCTTAAGCCCTACCAGGTAAACATGGACGTCATCAGGAAAACAGAAAACCCGAAGGTAAAATTCCTGCATTGCCTGCCCGCCTTCCACAACCGTGAAACCACTGTTGGTGAGGAAATTTACCAGAAGTTTGGTCTCGACGGCATGGAAGTGGTGGAAGACGTATTTGAGTCAGAGCACAGTGTGGTTTTTGACCAGGCCGAGAACCGCCTGCATACCATCAAAGCAGTGATGGTGGCCACATTGGGCGCATGATACCATGCTGAAAGACATATATGAGCATGATAGAGTGTTGAAAGACATTTATGAATCAGAGCACCGGATTTATACCGGCATTATGCACAAAATCAAAACCCTGGCTGAGGATGCCGGGGTTTTTTTTGCCATTCCCGGCATTCTAACCTCAAACCCCATATCCTTTATTGCTCTTTTTCTTCCATCTCCTCCCCGAGCTGTTCCATCTCCTTTTCCAGCTCCTGCATTAGCTTCTCCATGGCCGGCCCCAGCTCCTGCATGCCTTCATGAAGCGCCTCCATGCCTATCTGAAAACCCTTCATGCCTACTTTTATGGCCTGACCCACTTCATGCATGAGAGAATCCCATTTTATTGCATTCAATTCTTCCATGGCTTTCTGGATCTCTACTCTGGCCTGACGCATTTCCTGTTTGAATTCTTCAGATTGCAGCTCTTTCCGAAGTTCTTCGTTAACTTCCTTAAGTGCTATCTGAACTTCCTCCATGGCTTTTTTTATTTTTTCCCTGTCTTTTTCACTGAGGCCTTCATAGCTGATGGTGGTGCCATCTTTCAGGTAGATCGTGTTTGGGGTTTCCCCTGAACTGGTTTCTGCCATGGCCAGGTCTGCAGGAGGTGGAGGAGGAATATCAGGTGCTTCTTCTACTAGTGCAAACTGGTCTATGTTCAGCGTGGCATAAGGAGCAGCATGGGATATTTCACTTGTTTCTGTGGATGTCTGCCCGGGGATTACAGGCTTTACCCATGCTACAGTTACAAAAGCCAGGATGAAGGCTAATGTGGTGGCCAGCTTGTGGCCTGTGCTTAACGATCTTGTTTTCATGGTCATCATGTGTTTAATACGTGTGAATAAATGATTTCTGGATTGCGTGGCAGCCACCATGGGTTGCGGCATGGAAGCGCCACGGCTTTGTTCTAGTTGCAGTAGTGCATGTGCATATTCTTTGGGATGTTCGATCTGGCTTACGACCCATTCATCAACAGACTCCTCCCTTAATTGCCGGATGACCCTGCTGATCCACCACATGGCCGGATGATAAAAGAGCACGATCTCCAGAAGGAGCTGAAGCATATTTACTATATGATCTAGACGTCGGATATGATATAACTCATGCATGATAATGCTTTCCACCTGATCTGCAGACATGGATAACAGCATGGCCGACGGTAGCAGTATCATAGGCTTTAAAAAGCCAACGACTAAAGGAATGGTTGTGGCGGCAGAAGCCCTGATGGGAACCGACCCGGATAATCCGGTTCGCTGAAGGACTTTTAAAACAGACTGCTGCCATTGTGAGGGCAGGGGCGAGCTATTACGCTTTAACCGGCTAATCTTTTGATAAGAAAAGATGGATAGGATGGCTGCTGCCAACATTCCAGTAATGTAAAGCCAGAAAATCACCGGACTGTAACTTTCCAGACCAGTCAGAAAAGAGGGCTGACCGCGTTCCAGGAAAAACAGACCGTGTTCACCTGATGCCGGCATAAAAACACCAGGCTCAAACTCGATGGAAACAACCTGCCTGGCACTGTTGTATATATTCCACTGCCTGATAAATGTATAAACAAAACTGGCTGGCAAAGCAAAAAATGCCAGCAAAGACATCCGGTACCGGAATTGAGCGCTGCTTTTGGATGCAATAATCAGAGCAATCCTCCATAGCAATACAATAAGCAAAATCTGCCACAGGCTGTGAATGAGTGACCAGGCCAGGGCATGTATAAGGGGGTGAGATATGTGTTCTATTGTGTTCATGGCAGCGCTTATTCAAATTGTTTCAGGTAAGCTTTTATTTCATCTACCTCTTCCTTAGACAAAGGTTTGTTTTCCAGGGCGCCCATCACCATTCTGCTGGTAGACCCCTGAAACAAACCATTAACCATCTTGCCCAGAACCTGCTGTTGAGTTTGCTCCCTGCTCACCTCCGAAATGTAAATGTGCTTGCGATTGCTGGTATCGCGCGACAGCAAGCCTTTTTCTGTCATGATCTGCATGATTTTCAGGGTTGTCGTATATCCTGTGCCTTGATGCTGCCCAAGCTGTTCATGCACCTCTCTCACAGTAGCCGGACCCAGATTCCATAATACTTGCAAGATCTTCAGCTCACTTTCAGTAGGTTGATATCTTTTATTACCAGTCATTTTTTATATCTTTAAAGGAGTACGATGATTTTCGTAACAAACATACTACGAAAAATTTCGTAATCCAAATTTTTTAACTATTTTTTTAAAAAAATAGTTTACTTTGCATAAAAAAACAGGCATGATACAATACGAGATACGACTACCGGCCTTTAAAAGAGGTTTTCATTTGATTACGCATCATGTTCGGGATGGGATTGGTGATTTACCTCAAACCGGACTGGCGCACATTTTTCTCCATCACACATCAGCCGGCCTTCTGATCAACGAGAACGCTGACCCTTCTGTACGTGTTGATCTTAATAGCAGCTTTGACAAGCTGGCACCTGAGC
>SLEW01000311.1 GCA_007124575.1 Bacteroidales bacterium
TAGGCCGCTTTGGACCATATATCCGGCACGACGGAAAATTTTATTCCATCCCGAAAGAAGAGGACCCCTTAACCATTTCTGCCGACAAGGCGATTGAAGTCATCGAAAACAAGCGCGAAGCAGACCGCCAGCGGATCATAAAAACCTTCGACGAAGAGCCCGGCATACAAATCCTGAAAGGGCGCTGGGGGCCCTATATCTCTGCGGACAAGAAAAATTACAAAATCCCCAAAGACAAAGATCCTGAGGCGATTACGCTGGAAGACGCAAGAAAAATCATGAAAGATGGAACATCTGCGAAAAAAACCCGTAAAACAAAGAAAAAGGCCCCTTCAAAAAAAGGGAAATAAACGGTTTTTTTCCATATGAACCTGACTGATTTTTTAGAGCCCCTGGATGCCATCGTGCTGAAGCGCGACACAAGATCGCATCCACTGATGCTCGGAAACTTTATCCGAAGTTATTCAGAAAAAGGTTTTCCCGGCCTTGAAAATACGGACATCGCCCTGCTGGGTGTCAAAGAAGATCGCAACAGTCTCGACAATGAAGGCTGCTCACTGGCTCCCGACTATATCCGGAAGCATCTTTACCGGCTGTACCAGGGATCTTACGACACGCGAATTGCAGACCTTGGAAACGTACGGGCAGGAGACACGGTAGCAGACACCTATTTTGCGGTAAAGTCGATCATAGCCCAGCTCCTGGAGCAAAACATCACGCCCGTCATCCTTGGTGGCAGCCAGGATATCACCTATGCTAATTATCAGGCTTATGAAAGCCTTGGGCAGATCATCAACATCGTGTCGGCCGACTCTCGTTTCGATATCGGGTTGAACAAGGATGAGCCGCTTTCTGACCGGAACTACCTCAGCAAGATCCTCACCCACAAGCCAAACTACCTGTTCAATTATGCCAACATAGGATATCAGACCTACTTTGTCGACCAGGATGCTCTTGAGCTCATGGACAAGCTTTATTTTGACGTATACAGGCTGGGCGAGGTACGGCAGAACATGGAGGAGGTTGAACCTGTTGTAAGAAACGCCGACCTGCTGAGTTTCGATGTAAGCAGTATCCGGCAGTCGGATGCACCTGGCAGCGGCCATGCCTCACCCAATGGCTTTTATGGAGAAGAGGCCTGTCAGATTGTCCGCTATGCAGGCCTCAGCGACAAGCTCAGTTCCATAGGCTTTTACGAGACAAACCCCGCTTTTGACACCGGTGAACAAACGGCCCACCTGGTGGCACAAATGGCATGGTATTTCATCGACGGCTTTTATCACAGAAAAAAGGATTACCCCGACAAGCAGATTAAGGACTCTCATGCTTTTATCAAGTATGTGGTTTCCATCCGTGATTTTCAGAACAAAATCAATTTTTACAAAAGCAAAAAGAGCAATCGCTGGTGGATGGAAGTGCCCTGTCCGCCGAATCTGCAGAGAAAATATCTGAGGCAGTTTTTGATCCCTTGTTCCTACAAAGATTACCAGGAAGCCTGTCAGAATGAGATTCCGGAAAAGTGGTGGCAGGTGTATCAAAAGTTCGTATAATCTGGTGTTTAACTGCACTGCTTTGGGCAGCAAAGAGACCGGAGCATGACCAGGGGTTTGAGGTTGAGTAAAAAATGTTGTATTTTTGATGAATTTTGAACCAATATCAATAACATAATACTTTTTTCGTTAGTAATACGACGGTGCAGGGTTTTAAAATGTGAATATATGCATAAGCGTTTCATCGCGATACTTGTTTTACTGGTTTTTTGCCATACAGCACATGCGCAGCAGGAGGCTCAGTTCACGCATAACATGTTTAACAACATGGGAATAAACCCAGGGCTTGCGGGTTTGCGCGATGCTATTTGTGCTACCGGCCTTGCCCGGCAACAGTGGGTTGGTTTCAGGGATGATGAAGGCAACCGCCTCAATCCGGAAACATACTCATTGAATGTAGATGCGCCCATCAGGCTCATACGCGGGGGCGTTGCCCTGGGGTTCATGCAGGATCAGCTGGGCCCGGAGACCAATGTGGGGGTAAACATCTCTTACTCGTATCACCTGGATCTTGCCATGGGACGCCTGGGCATTGGCGGCCGGGTCGGATTTCTTGACAAGCGGATTGACTTTGGTTCTCTTAATCCCCTGGACCCGGGAGACCCGGCTCTCATCGGTGATGAGGAAAGCAGTATTTTTACAGACTTCTCGCTGGGAGGATTTTACATGCTGGATGATGAGGCCTGGGCAGGCTTATCCTTTACCCAGCTTCGGCAGGCAAGAGGAGGGCTGGGAGATAGCGATTTCGCACTACAGCGCCATGTGTACCTGACCGGAGGTTACAATTACGTGTTGCCGGGAAACAGAAGTTATGAAATAAGTCCCTCGGTGCTGGTTAAAACCGATCTTAACTCCGTTCAATTTGACGTAAACACCATGGTTACATACAATAACCGTTTTTGGGGTGGCGTTACCTATAGACCTCAGGATGCCGTGGCTGTCATGTTTGGGATAACTTTCGATCAGATAAGTGTCGGATATTCTTATGATATCACCACGTCGCCACTGGGCAGAATGGGCCGCAGCTATGGCACACATGAGATCATGTTGCAATATTGTTTTGACCTGGGACTCGATCGTATAGAGAAAACACAAAGAAATATCAGATTTTTGTAATTTTGCAGCCTGATAGTTTTTTGAGAACAAAACAGATAATACATAATGCAGACATAAAGGATGTCAATAACACAACCCAATATGCCATAAACCGGGCGATACCAGGTTTATTGGCAAAACCAAAATATGAACCCTAAAGTAATGACAGGGCTTGACCTGTCAAACCAAAATATAAACCCTAAAGTAATGACAGGGCTTGACCTGTCAAACCAAAATAAAAACAGATGAAAAAATTTTTCCTGTTGTTCTTAGTAGCGGTGCTTTTTAGCGGATGCGGACTGCGAGGGGACCGCGGTCACGTCATTGGTGTCCAGGACAGGCCTACCGTAATATATGCAGACCCGCCCGGAATGGTGTTTGTTCCCATGGGAAGCTTTACTATGGGTCCATCCGATCAGGATATCGCCTATTCGCAAAACGCCACTTCCAGAACTGTATCCTTGCCTGCCTTTTACATGGACGAGACAGAGATCACCAACAACCAGTACAGGCAGTTTGTGCACTGGGTTCGCGATTCCATTGCAAAAGGAATGCTTTATGAGTGGGATCCGGGAGCATTTGACGATTTGATCCTGGATATTGATGATGAGTTTGGTAACCCCATTGACAACCCTCCTTTTTATAATCATGATGCCAGGATTGACTGGGATGACGATGAGGTATTGCTGGCGCTGATAGAACAGGGACTCTTTCATCTTGATGAAGGCGAACGCTTCTTCCGGCGCCGCGAACTTGATGTAGACCAGCTGGTATACAGGTACTA
>SLEW01000238.1 GCA_007124575.1 Bacteroidales bacterium
CGACTCGCTCAGGTTTTCAAATGCCACCTGGAAGTTCTGGGTGTTAAGCTGCTTCTCAATCACAGGCTTCAGCTTGTCCTTATCCTCCTGGCTGAGCTTCGAAGGCATCTCATCTTCCTTGTGGATAAGCTTATCGGTTACCTCTGCATCCACCCTCACAAAGCTCGCATTCTCCAGCTCTGTTTCCAGCATGTTGACAAAATGACTGTCAATCGGGGTATCCAGAACCAGCACATCATACCCCTTCTCTTTTGCCGCCTCAATAGAAGCATGCTGCTCTTCCGGGTTGGTTGTATATATATGTACTACTTTTTTATCCTTGTCGGTCTGCTCTGCCTTGATGTGATCACGATACTCATCGAGCGTGAAATACTTGCCCTCCGTATTCTTCAGCAATACAAATTTTTTGGCGCGCTCCCGGAATTTATCTTCGGAGATCATGCCATATTCAATGAATATTTTGATGTCATCCCATTTTGACTCAAAGCTTTCGCGCTCATTTTTGAAAAGCTCCTCCAGCTTGTCAGCCACCTTCTTTGTGATGTGGTTGCTGATCTTTTTCACGCTGGCATCACTCTGCAGGAAGCTGCGCGATACATTCAGCGGGATGTCAGGGGAGTCGATCACCCCATGCAGCAAAGTCAGAAAGTCAGGCACGATCCCTTCCACAGAATCCGTGACAAAAACCTGATTGCAGTAAAGCTGGATCTTGTCGCGCTGCACCTCGAAGTTTTGCTTTACCTTGGGGAAATAGAGGATGCCCGTAAGCATAAAGGGATAATCCACGTTGAGGTGTATGTTGAAGAGCGGCTCCTCAAAAGTCATGGGATAAAGTTCACGGTAGAAGTTTTTGTAGTCCTCTTCCGTCAGCTCACTGGGCTTCTGAGTCCAGGCAGGCTTTGTGTTGTTGATCACCCGGGGCTTTTCAACCTCAACCTCCTTCTCTTCACCTTTTTCATCCTTTTCCTTTACCGTTTCCTTTTCTGTGCCAAAGACAATCTCCACGGGCAGGAACTTACAATACTTTTTAAGCAAGCCAAGGATCTTTTCTTCCTCAAGAAACGCCTTTTCATCATCCGATATGTGAAGGATCACATCCGTGCCTCGCTGTTTTTTCGGCTTATCTTCCAGGGAAAAATCAGGAGATCCCTCACAAGACCAAAGCACGCCCTTGCTGTTCTTTTTATATGATTTAGTGTGAAGCTCCACCTTTGAAGCCACCATGAAAGAAGAATAAAAGCCCAGGCCAAAATGTCCGATTATCGGATTGGCCTCAGTCTCTCCCTTGTATTTGCTCACCCACTCCTCGGCACTGGAAAAGGCTATCTGATTGATGAACCTGTCTACCTCTTCGGCAGTCATCCCAATACCCTTGTCGCTTACCGTGATAGTTCCGGCCTGTTTATCCACCTTCACCTCAATGCGCATGTCGCCCAGCTCTCCCTTATACTCGCCTTTTGAAGACAAGGTTTTTAGCTTCTGCGTGGCATCCACCGCATTGGATATCAATTCGCGAAGAAATATCTCATGGTCAGAATAGAGGAATTTTTTGATGATGGGAAAAATATTCTCCGTTTGAACGTTAATCTTACCTTTTTGCATACTATTTACCTTTTAATATTGACTTACATATTACCTCTCCGCGTATATCAAAGTACATGCCACGCATCTACTGCTGCCATTTTGTCGGAATAAATTACAAAATATTTAGTACTGGGTATTGCATGGTACTTCTTTTTGTTTTATCTTTGTCCAAAATAATAAATCAGAGCCCCTGGGTGGAGTTATTTTATCAGGAGGCGAAAACAAAATATAAACCCATGAAGGTAGAAAACACGAAGGCACAAATGCGGAAAGGCATTCTGGAGTATTGTATCCTCAGCCTGTTGTCCAGGAAGGAAGCCTATGCCTCGGAGCTCGTAGGCACACTGAAGGAAGCCAGCCTTCTGGTGGTGGAAGGCACGATATATCCATTGCTCACTCGCCTGAAAAACGAAGGCTTGCTCAGCTACCGCTGGGAAGAGAGCTCGGGTGGCCCGCCGAGGAAATATTATTCCATCACCCCACTTGGCGAGCAGTTTCTGGCAGAACTGGACAACACCTGGGCTTTGCTGGTCAGTTCGGTAGAGCAAATCACAAAAGTATAACAGCGGCACTGGGCGCTGAGGTGAGATGGGTTTGAGGTTTGAAGTTTGAAAAAGTGTCCATGGGCCGGACTTGGCCGGCCCCGCAATTTTCCCGGAAGAAGCCGTAGGGACAGCACTTGGGCTGTCCACCAACAGCCAAATGCAAATGACTATTTAATGACGCGAAGCAAATGACAATGAATGACGCGAAGCAAATGACATCATGAATACAGGTTCAGAACACCACAAATGTCTAAAAAAAGCAATGTATAAAAATTTACAACCATGAAAAAAACCCTAACAGTAAACATCAGCGGCAGCGTATTTCACATTGATGAAGATGCCTATGTACGCCTCAGGGATTACCTTGCGCGTCTGGAACTGCACTTTAAGAATGACCCTGGATGCACGGATATCCTTTCCGGCATTGAAGAACGCATGGCCGACATTTTCCGGGGCAAAAGGGAGCATGAACGGCAGGTTGTCAGTCTCGACGATGTAAAAGAGGCCATTAATCAGTTGGGTGAGCCGGCAGAGATAAGCGGAAACGACGAGGGAGCAAGCCGAAGCAGGACCAGTGGTTCTAACACGATGGATGAGGAACCACCTCCCCCAAAACGGCTGTTTCGTGATCCGGACAATAAATACATCGGCGGGGTGTGTGGTGGATTAGGCACCTATTTTAACGTGGATCCGGTCTGGATGAGGATCATTTTCCTGCTGATGCTTTTCGGTGGTGGCTTTGGGTTACTACTTTACATCATCCTTTGGATCATCATCCCAAAAGCCCGCACCGCAGCCGACAGGCTTTCCATGCGTGGCGAAAGGGTTAACATCTCCAATATTGAGAAAACCATACGGGAAGATCTCAAAGACATCAAAAGAAACATTGAAAATCTCTCCAGAGATAGACACGACAAAAAATAAGTCCGGCAGTCGGGTATCACTCCATGTAAGCCTTCCCGGATTGAACAATTTTGGCATCATACAATTAAGTATATTAGCGAAATACTTAAACCAGGACATATGACTGCCAAGAAAGAAAAATACACAGCCAGACAAAAGAAAGAGATACTCGACGACTACCGGCTGGCCGCCGAAAGCCGTCAGGCGAGCGTCATGGGGCGCCGCGAGGTACTGACCGGCAAGGCCAAGTTCGGGATTTTCGGCGACGGCAAGGAAGTGCCCCAGCTGGCCATGGCCAAAGCCTTCAGGAATGGTGACTGGCGCAGCGGCTA
>SLEW01000194.1 GCA_007124575.1 Bacteroidales bacterium
CCTACTGTGGTTTGTGCTCCAAAGGTGCCACCGCTGCCAAGGGCCTTCCATTCGCCGTCAGGCAACTTTACTGAGAGGGGATGGACTGTTTCTGAATTGGTAACCCAGACATTACCGTCGCGGTCTACGGCCGCGCCACCTACTCTGAGGTAGTCGTCCAGTCCGGATCTCTTTTGCAACGTGCTGTTTGTTTCATCGTAAAGGTGGATGACGCCTTCAGTGCCTACCACGGCAAGGCCGCCAAACCAGGCCGACGCATAGGCTCTCTGAGGGTTTGAGGGGTCAACAGTTATGTCGACGATGTCTGTGACATTATCCAGGACGGGAAACTGTGAGCGCCTGTATCTTGTCCATTTCCCATTCTCAAAGAAATAATATCCATGTTGGTTCCATTCGTTGGATCCAATGTATGATTTGCCGCCGGGTGCTACCCAAATCCTGCCATCAGAGGCATCAAGGCTGAAGGCATTCGGGTAGTCCATACCCTGCAGTACTATCTGCTCATAGCTTTGCGGCCCGTGCTGCTTGACAAGTCCGCGGCCGTTATCAGCAATCCAGAGTCTTCCTTCAGAATCATATAATGCATCCTGTGGTGTTGGGTCACCTGCATAGTAAGAGTCGAGCTGCTTTACGATGTCCAGGTTGTGATCAAACACATCAAGTCTTTTTCCTGAGGCCACGATAAGCCTGTCATCGCTGCTTCGGACATACCGGATGGTGCTGTCATCGAAACCACCGGGAGGAGCCAGTTCAATCCAGTCGGTGCCATCGTGGAAAAGCAGGATGTCGTCATCCGGCCCTTCGCGGGAAACAAAGACTTTTCCGGCATGAGACACGGCAAAATGAAAGGTTTCATCATCATCCCGTGTGACCTCCATGCGGTTCCAGTTTCGATAATCGGCCAGGTTGGCGGTTCCGGCATCCGCATAAAGCAGTCCGGCGTTGGTGGCAGCATAGATAAGGCTGTCGGTTACCAGCATATCGTTTACATTCACCATGCTTCCAAAAGGCCCAATAAACCAGGTGTCCAGTATCAGGCGGTTGGCTACATCCATTTCCACCACCCCAAAGTCGCAGGCAAGCAGCGCGCTTCCTTCGGTGATGATGATCTGGTTGATTGTTTTGCTTCCCAATATCGAGGCCTGCTTGATATCGGGGATATTGACGAACTGGCCGTTGCGCATCAGGTCCAGGTTGCCGTTTTCATACCCGATAATCAATAATTCCTCCTGCTGGTGCCAGCGGATGGCAGACAGGCCGAAATCGTTAAGGCCGTCTACTTTATTGATCCTCTTCATGCTCTGGTCGGCCTTGTTATAGGCCACCATCCCATAGGGTGTTGCTCCTATGATGTGCTGATTGGTTTCTTCCAGCCTGGTGATCTCATTGTTAGGCAGGTGGTGCCTCCAGCTGCCGATGGCGATGTCACTTGCATGGATCTTGTAACCGGCGAGGCAAAGGATTATGATGGACAGCAAAAATGTAGTAGAAACTCTTTGCATGTTTGTTATTCAGTTTTTCGATTAATGGTAACGCGGATGTCTGTCGTCAGAATATTTCACGGTTGAAATAGTCCCGTGGGGATTCAGATTCTTCCAGTTTTGAACAATCTGTTTCTATGGATGGCGGGCGAAGTGGTTTTTCAAAATCTTCCTTGCTGATGTCGATATCTTCATCATCATATAGCCTGGTCATGAATTTTGCCCAGATTGGCAGGGCGGTATTTGCTCCTTGTCCGAGGCTGAGCGAGCGGAAACGTATGCCACGGTCTTCACCGCCAACCCAGACTGTACTGGCGAGCTCCGGGGTTATGCCAACGAACCAGCCATCGGAGTTGCTTTGTGTTGTACCTGTTTTGCCGGCGATAGGATGGTCAAAGCCGTACCTGAAGCTTAGCCTTCGTCCGGTACCTTCCGAAACAACCCCTTTCATGAGCTCAAGCATAAGCCATGCTGTTTCTTCATTCATGGCCTCCTGGCGTTCGGGCACAAAGGCTTCAATGAGGTTGCCGCTCTGATCTTCAATGTGTGTGATGAAATTCGGCTCTATGTAAACTCCTTTGTTGGCGTATGCAGCTTTGGCTCCTGCGACCTCAGAGAGTGACAAGTCGGGTGTGCCAAGTGCAATGGCGTAAACCGGGTCGATGTGGCTGGTTATGCCCATACGTCTTGTCAGCCTTACCAGTGCTTCGGGTGAGTATCTTTTCATTAAGAATGCCGACACGTAATTTACAGAGTTAGCCAGTGCCCATTGCAAGGTAACCATTTCGCCCTCGCGCGTATCGCTGGCATTTTTAGGTGTCCATAGTGTGCCGTCGTAAAGCTCAAAGCTAACCGGTGTATTGGGAACCTTGGTGCAAGGCCCAAATTCTCCCTCCTGCATTGCCAGGGTATAAAGGAAGGGCTTAAACACAGAACCTACCTGCCTTCGGCTACCCATGGCGTGGTCAAATTTGAAATGACGGAAATCATTTCCGCCCACATAGGCTTTGATGTGGCCCGTCTGGGGTTCAACGGCCATCATACCTGCATGGAGAAAGTGTTTGTGGTACCATATGGAGTCAAGAGGCGACATGATGGTGTCGATGTCTCCTTCCCAGGAGAATACACGCATGGGCACAGGCTCGTTGAAGTTTTCTTCGATTTCCTCCTCTGATGAGCCTTGTTGACGCAGACTGCGATACCGGTCAGACCTCCTGATTGTTCTGTTAATGTTTTCTTCAATTTGCTGTCTGCTCAGGTCGGTGTCATAAGGAGCATTGGTATATCCCTCCCAGTGGTCAAAAAACTCGGGCTGTAAGTAGTTGCCCATATGTTCTCTTACAGCTGCTTCTGCGTGCTTTTGCATTCTTGAATCAATGGTGGTATATATCTTAAGCCCGTCGCGGTAAATGTCGTAAGGCGTACCATCTGGTTTCATGGTTGTTCTGCTCCACCGGTTAAGTTCCATGCGCAGCTGTTCTCTGAAATAGGTGGCAATTCCCGTATGATGATCCTGGACCTGGAAGTCAGACATGTCCAGTGGGAGCTGTTTAAGGGAGTCGAGTTCTTCGGGCGTGATATACTGGTATCTTGCCATTTGGGTGAGCACCACCTGGCGGCGGTTGAATGCCCTTTCGGGGTTTCTGACCGGGTGATACCATGATGGGGCCTTCAGCATGCCTACGAGTATCGCTGCTTCTTCTTTTTTAAGCTCCAGTGGTGTGGTGTTAAAATATGTTTTAGCGGCTGACTTTATCCCAAAGGCATGGCTGCCAAAATCTACCGTGTTCAGATACATGGCTATGATCTCATCTTTGGTGTACCGGCGTTCCAGTCGCGCTGCGGTGACCCATTCCTTAAACTTGATGATGGC
>SLEW01000233.1 GCA_007124575.1 Bacteroidales bacterium
GCCAACAGGGAATTATATTTCCGGTTTCGGCCGCCATATTAAATCGGATTGATGAATACCGGCGTGTGTTGGAACATTATTCACATCCCTTGCTGGACTTTATTGAATGGAAAAAGACATCAAACAATAATGTAGCCGTTTTAAATAAAACCATTGATTACTACCGTTATTTTGATGCAACCCGACAGGCTGAGTTCTTGTATGACTGTGTAAACGAAACCATTGAATGGCTGATCCCGGAAGAGGTGGCCTACCTGCAGAAATATGATGAAATGAAAAGCTACCTGGATGATGTGTTCCAGATGCCCGACAGCATGGTGGCGTTGCTCATGCGCTTCCTGGAGCAGAATAACGGTGAACTCTCTAAAAGAGCCCGCGAAAAGGAATTTGCGATGCTTACGACGGAAGAGGTAAAAGACATTGAAAAGCGGTACAATGACCTGTTTTTACGGGGCAGATTGTAGCCATTGGTTAAAATTAATGATAAAAGGCGTTTCCAGTGCCTCAATGACCATTTCCCAAAACAGAGGTAACACGACCCCTGAACTTTTGCCGCCTTCATGCGCGCTTCATATAATATAATGGCGACATAATCCGTTGTTTTACCATGGTTAATCGATTTTCCTGGCTGGCGGAATCACCTGTTTTACCAACTTGCCTGATCTGATCATGGACGACCTGTATTGTCAAAAACTCGTGAAGGATGCATTTCTTATCCTGGCAGCCGTTAGCATTAACTTCATAAAAGACCATTTCGGGATTAACCAGCCTTCACCAGCTTTGTCATCCGATTGAAATGTTTAAATGTTTCCCTGTTCCTATTTCAATCAATTTGTGGTAGGTTGAGAATTGAATGTCACTTTTTCCTCTCTCAATTCTTGAGATGTAGCTTTTCTTTGTTCCTGTCCTCTCTGCCAGTTCCTCCTGTGTTACTTTTGCCTCTTCTTTGGTTTCTTTTCCCAATACACCAAGTCTGAATCCTGAAGAGTCAGCGTCACCCTCTTTTCATAAATAAAGATGCTGAAAAAGCTTGTAGCGCCCATTGCCGGGGTTTTGCAATCATTTCCAAATTGTGCTTAAACATAAGATTATACCGGGCTAAGCTGGTGTTTAAAACAAATATCTGAACAAAAACTTGCATATAGGTGTATATATACCTATATTTGTTAGTGAAAAAATCTTAAGCCATAAAACCTCCATTCCAAAGAATTGACGTACAGCGGAATGATTATCACCCATGGGTTTTTACCTCTGCGAGCCTCAGCGAAACCATCAGCGGACCTCTGCGAAAAACCAAAACCACAAAGCATTGATTAACTGTATTTTGCAAAAAATAAGCACATGAAAATTAAAACCGGACTTCTGCTGGTATTGATCTTATCAGCACTCAACGCAAATGGTGCCGTAATTCAGGGTCAATCAGACCCGTTTCCTTTGGACACATCCTTACCTGTGCCACTGACCTGGCTGGCTATGACCGTTTTTGCCGGTCTTATTGGAGGTTACACATTGTTCAGGGGTTTGCGAAGCAGGAAAAACTTTAAAGCCTGATGCAAATATCCTGGCAATAGGCCAATAAGCTACTGTCAGAAGCGACAATCCAAGTATCAACATCTTAATAAGCTGAATTCCATGAAAAAACCAATACTTTACCTGTTGTTTTTGTTAAGCACCAACTTTTTGTCTGCCCAGGGCACCCTCACGTTTAGCCCAAGCGTGCCAAGTGTTACCAATGGATTGGTAGACTTTACTTTTGACCTTGTGGGTGGTGGTGCCGGGTACGACCTTTTGGTTGAAGTGAGCTTTGATAATGGCACAAACTGGGATGTTATTCCGGCTGCAGACATTGCCGGGCAGCTGAGCAATGTAGCGCCGGGAAATATTTCCCTCCAGTGGGACGCCATGGCAAGCTTCACAGGGCAGGTTACCAATGATGCGGTGTTAAGGGTTACTGCCCGGCACGTGTGTGGCACGGATTTTACTTTTGACTACAATGGAACACAAGTCACATACGGCACCGTATTGATTGACTATGGGGGGAGTGTGGGAGAAAAGTGCTGGATGGACCGGAACCTTGGTGCTGAACCAAGGCCTTTTGATCCAGTAGGGACTCAAACCAATACCACCACGGACCTTTATGGCGACTTATTCCAGTGGGGGCGTGGAGACGATGGGCACCAGGTGGTAGACTGGACAAGCTCAACAACTGGAGATGTTACACCCACTACTACGACGCTAAGCACATCAGATAATCCTGGACATGATTATTTTATTATCAATAACACCCATCCCAATGATTGGCGTGAAACGCAAAACAATGATCTTTGGCAGGGTGAAGCCGGAGTTAATAATCCCTGCCCAAATGGCTGGCACGTGGCCACAAATCAGGAGCTCGATGCTGAACGCCAGAGCTGGGATACAAACGACGCAACGGGTGCCTTTGACAGTGACCTGAGGTGGCCTGCCGCTGGCGCACGCTTCGATATTAATGGTAATCTTTCGTCTGCTAAGGTAGGCATCCACTTCGACGTTTGGAGTTCCAGTGCTGGTACTGGCAATACAGCCTTATTTCTGACTATGTTAAGCAGCTCAGGTGCCAACATGGTCCAAACTGGCCGTGCAAACGGGAAAAGCGTGCGTTGCATCAGAACAGTTGAGTAATGGCATAATAAGAGTTTTGGAAATCATCCCCAAAGTAATGTGTTAACAAATCTACGCATTCGATAAAACAAGAGTTATAGGCCCAAAAGCACTTGCAATATTTGTAAGTGCTTTTGGGGTTATGAATCAAACAAGGTTTAATCTGGATATGTTAATCTGTAATAACAAAAACGTCTATAAATTCACGAAAGTAAAACCAAACCCTAATCCAAAATGAAATTGTTTTTCTACATTCTTTCCGGGATACTACTCCTCGTGTTTTTTAAAACAACCGCAGTAGCCCAGATCTCAGGCGTATCAACTCCCCCGTTTACCTTTGACACTACCCCACCAGTTCCCTTATCGGGGATAGCCATGGGTGTTACATTGTTGCTGATCATTGGTTTTCTAACCCTGCGCAATATGCAGTCAGGAAAAAAGGCTGGCGTTTGATGCTGACAACATTCAGCGCATGTAATGAACAAACCCATTGTATACAAAGACATATTGTATCATGAAACGCCCATGTCGAAGATCCCGAGCTGGAAGCGGGGCGCCCTGAAAGGGCAATTTAATTCAGCCCAGTGGCAACGCCCTGGGGAAAGAGGACATCACCATGAACCACCTGCGCCCTGAAAGGGCAGCTCAAAAACAAATAACCGTAAATCGCCGCAAATCAACATAAAACAAAATTATAAACAGA
>SLEW01000082.1 GCA_007124575.1 Bacteroidales bacterium
CTGCTGCCTGATTTCCTGAAAAAGCTGGGAGTGCTTTTGATCGGATTGATCATTGCTGTAGGGATCAACATTGGTAATTTCTGGGGCACCTATTCATACGCTTCAGAGACCATGCGGGGCGGCACGGAACTCACCATCCGCGACGAGCCGGTAAACAGTGGCCTCGACCGTGACTATATCACAGCATGGAGTTATGGCATTGGTGAGACATTCACTCTTTTGGTGCCCCATGCCAAGGGAGGTGCTACGGGGCAGCTTGGCACGAACGAAGCTGCCATGGAAGAAGTGGATTCACGCTACCAGCAAGCCGTGGCACAGGCCAACCACTACTGGGGCGACCAGCCCTTTACCTCCGGACCGGTCTATGTAGGTGCTGTGGTTCTGTTCTTCTTTATCCTCGCCCTCTTTTATGTGAAAGGGCCTCTGAAATGGACCCTGCTCGCAGCAACCATCTTGTCGATCATGCTTGCCTGGGGTAAAAACTTTATGCCCCTTACCGACTTTTTTATCGATTATGTGCCCGGCTATAACAAGTTCAGGGCCGTATCCATGACCCTGGTGATCGCGGAGCTGTGTATCCCGGCACTGGCATTCCTGGGTGTATACAAACTATATCAGAACCCCGGCAGCTTGTCTTTCAGAAGCAAAGCATTCATAACCGCAACAAGCCTCACGGCTGGCCTTGCCCTTTTATTTTATCTTGCACCCCGGCTCTTCTTCTCTTTTGTCAGCGAAATGGAAGCGGAACAGTTTGCCGGCATGGCCGCCCAGGACCCCTCCATGTCGGCACAGATCAATGAATACGTGCAAAACCTGGAACTGGCACGGATCAGTATTTTCAGATCTGATGCCATACGAAGCTTCTTTTTTGCAGCCGCCGCGGCCATGGTTACGCTGCTTTTTGCATATAACAAAATAGGGAAAGGACTATTCGTGGCCCTGATAATCATACTTGTTACTATAGACATGTGGCCCATCAACAGACGCTATCTCAATGATGAGGACTTTGAACCAAAACGCAGAGTGGAAAGACCTTTTCCGATTCGCCCGGCAGATCAACATATACTTGAAGATGAGGACATATTCAGAGTGCTGGACATCACAGAAAGTACCTTTAACAGCGCCCGTACATCCTATTACCATCATTCCATCGGAGGATACCATGGCGCAAAACTGCAACGCTACCAGGACCTTATCGACTTTCACATCAGCCAGGAAATGCAAACCCTGCAACAGCTCCTTAACCAGGGCGTCAGCCAGGGTGAAATAGAACAACACCTGCGCAATACTACCGTGCTTAACATGCTCAACACTCGCTACATCCTGCATCATCCGCAAACACCACCCGTAAGAAACCCAAACGCCATGGGCAATGCCTGGTTCGTCAGGGATTATGAATGGGTACCCAACGCCGATGAGGAGTTGATGGCCCTTGATGAACTTGCCCCGGAAGAAACGGCTGTGATCGATCAGCGCTTTACCGGATACCTGGAAGAAGCAACTATCGGGCATGATCCCGGCGCACATATCGAACTGGTGGATTATCAGCCCAACAGGCTGAAATATGAATACAGCAGCAATGCACAGCAGCTGGCCATATTCAGTGAAATATACTACCCCGATGGCTGGCAGGTCACCATCAACGGAGACGCAACCGAGCATTTCAGGGCAAACTATATCCTGCGTGCTATGGTGCTACCCCCGGGCGATAATACTATCGAGTTCAACTTTAAACCCCGGCCCTATTATGCGGGACAGTATATCGCTTTGATCTTCAGCATTATCCTGGCGTCAGGCATCATCGCCTACGCCGTGATCCAGTGGCGCAGGATAATACGTGAACGAAAGTAAGATAATGTGCTAATTAGCAAATTAACCTTTACACCTTCTTTCATTATGACTGAAAAAAAACGTGTCCTGATCATCACCTACTACTGGCCACCGGGCACAGGAGCGGGGGTGTTTCGCTGGCTGAAGTTCAGCAAGTACTTGCGGGATTACGGCTGGGAGCCTGTGGTGTATACGCCTGAAAATCCCGAGGCACAGGGCACGGATCATACGTTGGAAGAAGACATACCAGAGGGCATGACCATCATCAGACGTCCGATCAGGGAGCCTTATGGGATTTACAAGGCACTCACCGGGCGACGCAAGGAAGAGAAGATACAGTCCGGCTTTTTAAGTGAAGGGCGCAAACCGGGCCGGGCTGATAAAGCAGCGGCCTGGATCCGCGGCAATTTTTTTATTCCTGATGCGCGAAAATACTGGATCAGACCGTCGGTTACATTTCTCGCCCAGTGGCTCAAGGAAAACCCCGTAGATGCCATCGTCTCGACTGGCCCACCACACAGCATGCACATGATCGCACTGGAACTGAAAAAACAGACAGGATTGCCCTGGTTGGCCGACTTTCGCGATCCCTGGACACAGATAGACTTTTATGACAAGCTCATGCTGACCGGCATGGCAGACAAAAAGCACAGGAAGCTGGAAAAGCAGGTATTGCAAGCAGCCGACAGCATAATCACCGTAAGCCGGGGATGCGCCATAGGCCTGGAAGAAATTGCCCAAAAGCCGGTGGATGTGATCAGCAACGGGTTTGATCCGGATGACTTCAGAAAATTACCGCCATTCAGCCATAACAGGTTTTCCCTTACCCACATGGGGTCGATGAATGCTGACCGGAATCACGAGGTGCTCTGGCAGGTATTAAGCCGCCTCAGGGATAACCTGGCCTCTTTCCCCCATGATCTCAGATTGCGCTTCATTGGAAAGACCGATTTTTCCGTGAAGGAGCATTTAAAAAAGTACAACCTGCTGAGTCATTCGGAGTTTATTGCCCCACTTCCCCACAAGAAGGCACTGGAAAAGGCTGCTGACAGCGCCGTGCTGCTGCTTCCCCTGAACAACACGCCAAATGCTGCGGGCATAACCACAGGCAAGCTATTTGAATACCTTGGCTTGCAAAGGCCCATCCTCTGCATTGGTCCTCCAGGTGGAGATGCGGCCCACATCATCCGGGAAACACAAAGTGGCCACAATGTTGACTTTGATGATCAGGAAGGGCTAAAAGATATCCTGTTGTCGTGGTATGAGCTGTTCCTGAAAGGAAAGCTCCAGGCAAACGCAACACATGCAGAACAATACAGCAAGATCAGACAAACAGCACAATTGGTGTCGATACTTGATCAGGCTATAGAAAACCCTAACAGGCCATGACATCCTCAGTACAAAATACCTGAAACATCTGCTGCCCAGGTAAAGAGCAAGCTCAGCAGAAAAGCAATTAAGGGGGAAATAACCCAGATACTGAAAATTTTCTTAAGTGGAGCCGTTCGCAACA